>JAFDGZ010000026.1 GCA_019309045.1 Deltaproteobacteria bacterium
GCTTTGTGGTGAAGATTCCAGCCGCAATTTAGAGGTGTATTGGTTTCTGTTCTAGGGTCAGTTGAGGTGATTCAGTGGAATGTATTCTTTCACAAGAATACTGACAGTGTCAATGAAATCAATGCAAAGCCTTGGTTCTGCGGCACCTTCTATCGCCATGAGGGAAACATGCATCAATAATCAACCCGCAGGGGCAGGTTTGAAACCTGCTCCTACAATGACGATACCGTGGATATGATTTGACATAACAACAAAGGCATCCAGGGCAACGTCTCTGTAATGGTTCGGCAACTGGTGCCAGGGGTGGAATAATCGAAATTGGACAGACGCAGACTGTTACGCCTCCGCGACCTTACCAGCCGTTGCATATCAACCTATCCCGGGGGCGGGTTTAAAACCCGCCCCTACAATGCGGTGTCACTCATTTGGGAATATTTCCTTAGTTAGGTCCGAAAACCAGATTGGAACTGCCGGCATGTGTACACCATCTCTCATGCCCCCTCTATCCGCTCCACTTTCTTGAAATACTCTTTTTGGTGCCAAAATCAACCTTCTAAACCCATATCTACTCAGTCCTTGCACTACGGCAATTTCTTCACGATCTCTGCGAACTCCTCCTTGGTGAAGGCCCTAAGTGTTGTTGTCCTGACAAATCCCTCAGATGCCAGCGCCAGAGAGAAGGCCACATGTGCTTCATCACTGGGCGCGTCACCAATTACTACATAGTCATATTCGCCTAGGACGACGTAAAAACCTATAAATTTACCCCCCATAGCTTCGTAGGCTTTAATGCCATTTTCAATCCGCTGAGGCGCTTCCTTGATGTTTCTAATCCCTTGATCAGTCAATTTTAACAAGCCGATATAAGTTGGCATACGAATAGCCTCCTGTCTCGTTGCCAAGGTTGTTTCGAGTAGGTGGTTGTTCCAGCAAGCTACATAGAAAACAACACCAAGCCTCCAAGGAGATGAGAAACCCCTCAGAGGCTTCGTGTCGGCACTTTCTGGAAACTCCTTAACATGACTTTCTCCAGAAGTAGAAGACAGTGCCTAGCCCAGATATTTCAAGTATTGATTTCGTGAGACCATGGAGAAGGGTGTGCCATGTGGCAACCGCAGGGGATTGGCTCAGAGGCGTACTTGAACAGTACGTCGCAGGGTCCGATACCCGAGGATGCCCGGAAGGACACGCATATCCGTAGCCGCAGCAGGCAATTCGTGAAATATCCGGGCTAGAATGCGCAGGGTGATAGTCCAGTCCAAATGAGGGCAGAACTGAAAAAGTGGTCTCTCGAAGATGCTATTGAAAATGAAATAGAATTAATTGCAGCTTAGATTACCAGGGAGGTCCATGTCAAGAAAAAGCTGGTATCTTCCGTTTCCGTTTTTTGGGCCCGAACCTGATCCGACCACAAATGTTTAAATGTTAAACAAAGAAAGCCCCCACCAGCCGGCGCACAGGGCTGGGGGGGCTATAATTTGGTTTCAGGCGACCGGCGCACAAAGTCGCTGAAACCTTGGGGCACCAGGCAGGGCTAAAGGTGGGACCCTGCCTTTTGGAATAATAGCACAAAGTCGCCTGAAAAAGAAATAGGCAGTTGATCAATCCTCTAGCAGGAGCAATGGTATACCGGGCAAGGAGGAGATTTTGCCTGGTGCCCCCGGCGTGACTCGAACACGCGACGCCCGGATTAGGAATCCGGTGCTCTATCCACCTGAGCTACGGGGGCACTGTGGGTCTGAAGTCCGTTACTACAATTTATGGATCTGGCTGTCAAGCACTCAAACCTGTAGTTGCCTGCCGCCGGCAGAAAATGATGGCTTTTGGCTAGAACCACCATGCTACTTCTGCTTTCTCGAGCCTGCAGAGAGAATACCCTGGATGCAGTTTGCCCCTTTGTCCAGCAGCAATGCTCAATTGCTTGCTCCTGCACAGATCCTTGCAAACCTGTCTGCTTCAAGATTTCAAGTCAGTGGCGCCTCACACACCGGACAGAGCACAGTGCCGTTGGCCAGAGGTTTCAGGCAGCCCGTACAGGTTACCGCCCCGCACTCCGCACAGGTCTTGAATGTGCTCACGTGCTGACCGCAGCCAAAGCATCTGACCCTGGAAGGAGGTTTTTCTTTTGCGTCTCCTGCTGCGATTTCCGCGTACAGGAAACGAAGTTCCTCCTCGGTCAATTCGAGAAAATAGACAGCTGCCCCGGAAGAGCTGCGCTCCTTTCTTGTTTTTTCAATCTCTGAGCGCACAACTATTGTATTGACTACTAGAGCGGGCCGACGAGGGGTCTTGATGACCACGCATATCTTATCGTGCAGTGACAGGGGGTATTCAGTGGCAATGAAGGCTCCCTTTGGACCGATATTCTTGGTCACACCCCTTTTCGGTCCCTGGGGTGTCATTATGGTCACTGGCCAGTTCACCTCAACCCTTGGAAATCTACGTTTTTCTCGTTTAGCCCTCATGTCTCACGCACTGTATGAAAAAATTAATCAGGTCTCTGCTCCTTTTGCCACTCAGTTGATGCTCCGTTCAGAGCAGAAAGGATTCTTACGACGATGCACTTCCGATTTGTTGTTGCTGAAAAAGGTATCTCTAACATCACACCATACCTGAAAGAAACAGTTCCTAGCAAGATGAAAAATGGAGGAGCAGCTTACCGGGCAAACCAGCCTGTTCCAATTGCCGCCTCCAGAACCTTGTTTTGACCACGCTTATAGCAGAAAGTTACGGCCCGTTCCTCCTTATCAGAATATTATGCATGTTCCGCAGGTGGCTTGGCACGGCAGTTGCTACTTTTTTCAGGTACAGTTCAACACCACTGTGTGCTGCAAGAGGGTCTAGCAAAGCGCAGCCGAATTTCTCATCTCCCATGAGGGTCATCTCGCCCTCTAAACGTAAAGGATATGGATTCGAAAAGATTCAAGGATAGACGCAAGCAACCCCGTTTCCAGGTGAACTGGCCAGTCGTAATCCTCACTCGCCATGGGGCCACTGTGGGGGAGACAGTGAACATCGGTCCCAATGGGGCCTTCCTCTATTGCCCCGTTCTCCTTGATCGCAATGAAAAACTCACCCTGTTCATTGTTGCCCCGAGACGGCAGCCCATGAAGGTCAGGAGTGTAGTCACCTGGTCAAACAGATATGGCTCCGACGAGGATACCCCTCCTCGAGGCATGGGAGTGAGATTCGTTGACATCGCGGAGGAAGACCGCAGCCATCTCCTGCAGCTTTTCAGGGGCCTGGAGAACGCAAAGTTACAGCAATTGGGCTCCAGGATGGAAAGCTCCCTGGAGGGAAAAATAGCGCCCCTGGAAATGCGCCAGTGAACTGCGTTTTGACTCTGCGCCCTCACGGTTTGCAATAGAATTGCTCTTTCAAGTTTTTACCCCCGAAAGGCTGGGACTGAAAACCGCCGTGAACTAACATTTCTGTTCAGTATCAAACTGCGCCTCATGCCTGCTGAGTACTTGACCGTACAACAGGGAGGCTCCTCGCCATAAAGCAGCAAACAGCATAATCGCCAACAAGCTCCCTATTGGAATAGCAATCAAGTAATCGGACCAGCACCACTCCGACCTTGGCAATGCAGTAAGGTGGGCCACACAAAAAATCGCCAACGCCGGCATAAAGGCCTGTATACCGAAGGCTAGGTACTTAACGGCCATGGCTTCATCCTTTGTGGCAAATGCATTCCCACAGAGTGTCTCTTCCAGTAGGCCTCTGTTCTCTACAGTTCATATCTTTGCTCTCATGCAACAATCTCTGTTGCCAGTTCGGCCTCAACCAGCTCGGACAGTATTACAGCCAACCTGAACAATACTGTTGGCAGCCCGTTCTGGAATGGGTTGTCTCCAGTGGACTGTAAAGCAAATAATATGCCATCTATTTAATATTCAATAGAAAAGGCCCGGATATGATGTTCAAGATATTCGGACAAAGGGCGTGAAGTGATCATGAAGATGCGGCTAGCATCTTGAACTAGAAAAGAACAGATTGACTGGGTGTATATTGACAACAGATGCAATGCACGGACTGGCAGCTGCTCGAAGTCCTGGACACCATAGCAGGGCCAGCACCATACAATGCCTGAATCGGGCTGACCACCTGCAACTTTGCAATCCACTGCAGCAGGTCGAAAAAGTGGGGATTTTCCCCAAAGTTTTGTTCATCATAGTTCCAGGAATGGTGCTAGTGGAGAGGTCAGGTGGGCAAGCACTACTCGAGCGCCCATTCTTGAGTGGCAAGGCCGAGCCACCTTCAGGTCAACCAACGTTTTCTTCGTTTGTAGTGCTTTACATCGCGGTAAGAACGCTTGGTCCCCACGTCTGTCAAGCCCAGATAAAATCTCTTCACATCTTCGTTGTCGCGCAAACGGTCCACAGTGTCATCGAGTACGATCCTGCCGTTCTCCATGATATAGCCGTAATTGGCGATGCTCAGAGCCAGCCTGGCATTCTGTTCAACCAGCAGGATGCTTGTTTTCTGTTCTTCGTTTATCTTCTTGATAATGTGGAATATTTCTGCCACCAGCAGAGGGCTGAGCCCCAGAGATGGCTCATCCAGCAGCATCAACTTTGGTTGAGCCATCAGGGCCCTGCCAATGACCAGCATCTGCTGCTCACCTCCACTCAAATAGCCGGCCAGGGTTTGCCGCCTTTCCTTGATCCGCGTGAAATAGGAATATACCAGTTCTTGCAGCTCTCTGATCTTGGCGCGCCCCTTTTGCAGATGAGCTGCTGCTATGAGATTCTCTTCAACCGTGAGATCTTCAAAAACCCGCCTGCCTTCCATGACCTGGAAGATGCCGCGGCGGACGATCTCCTCGGGCGCCATGTGTTGAATTGGCTGGCCTTCAAATTCTATGATGCCATCAGTCACTTCACCCTCTTCAGTCTTGAGCAACCCAGAGACTGCCTTGAGAGTGGTGGTCTTGCCTGCTCCGTTGGCGCCCAGGAGAGCCACTATCTGGCCTTCTTTAACAGACAGTGACATTCCTTTGAGAACCAGAATTACGTCGTTATAGATGACTTCAATATTGTTGATGTTCAGAAGATCCATAGCCCTCTTTTCGGGACAGAGCCCCAGATAAAGCAGCCCTATCTAGTACTATTTTTTGCCAGAGGCCCTGTAAACTTTCGAAACGGATGCATCAGGCACAGAGGCAGAAAGGCTGGCCGCTGCTGCCAGCCATTTCTGCCTCCGAATGCTGCTGTTCTTCGGGTTACCATCCCAGGAATCTAGCTTCCCTTTCAATGGATACGCTCTTTACCGGAACCAGTTTATTGTTGCTCATCTTGAAGATTCGCAATGAGGTATTGGGACGGTGATCAGTTGGCGTGAAAGTAACGGGAGCGGTTAGACCCCCAGTATCGAAGTCTTTCAGGGTCTCAAGAGCTTTCTTCAAGCCGGGACCATTCAGCTCTCCCGCCTTGTCAGCCCTCTTGAGGCCCTCCCACATGACCATCATTGCTGACCATCCCTGGATATAGCGAACCGTGTGGCTAGCCTCGGGGTTGGTCTTCTTGGCAGCTTCCATGGCAGCCTTCATGCCGGGCACATCCTCTCCCCAGAAAGCAAAGGGTGCCATGCCGTAAATGCGGTCATTTCCTGCCTCGCCTGCGAGTTTTATGAGATTTTCATCAAAACCCCAGACGTTGGAGATGAACTTGGTGCGCAGACCTAACTTGGCCGCATCCTTGACGATCACAGATGTTGAGGGGGTGGTGCCGCCCACCCAGGCCCAATCCGGGTCGAATTCCTTCATATGCAACAGCTGACTGGTGGCATCAATAGCCCTGAGACCAACAATTTCATCCGGTCCCACCTTGATTCCCAGTTCTTCCGCCATTTTCTTGCCTGCTGGAATGGGGGCTTTGCCATATGGATGGTCAGGATAGATGAAAACCACCCTGGGGGCACGGTTCCCGGCATCAGGAAACATCTCATTGAAGGTGTCTTTGATGAACTTCATGGCCAGACGAATGGCATCTGAATAGGATGTTCCCACATAGAAGTTATAGGGTGTTTTTGAGGGGTCATCCAGTTTGGAATCATAGGATGCGGAGATGTAAACGATCTTGTCTTTGTTGATATGAGGCTTCAAAGCATTGGTATCACCGGTGCCCCAGCCTTGAATAACAAATACCTTGTCCACATCTTTATATTGCTTGTAAAGGTTCACTGCTTCAGGAATCTTGTAGGCATAGTCGTTGGCTATGAGTTGTATCTTGCGTCCATTCACACCGCCATGCTCATTGATGTACTGTTCAGCGTCTTTGCATGCCTGTGCATAGTCCTTGCCCACGGCTGATGTGGGACCAGTGATATCAAAAATGCCACCGATCTTGATGGGCGCCGCCTCCTTCTTGGCGCAACCCCACAGCCCAAAGCCAACAACCAGTCCTATCACTGCAAGCCAGACAACATACTGTTTTATCTTCATTTTTTCCCCTCTCCTTCAGGTTTTCTCGGGCGCCGGACAACACAATCGTGCCGTCATGACAACCCGGCGCCACAATAGCTCCCTCTCCCAAAGCGTTGCTGGTCACCTCCTCTCTTCTGCTGCAAGAAATTTCCTCAATTATGTGCAGGTCAGTTCCATCAAATACCTGAAAAAAAATAATATATCAATACGAGAAGGGCCACAATTTCCAATAAGCACGGACCGTATGCCAGCGGGCTGCCAGTCCATCCGGCTCAAAGATCAAAAACAGAATTATGACCACCCCGAATACCAGCTCTCGCAAGGTCCCGAAAATTGCAAAGATGTTTGGGTACACATTGCTCAAAGCTTGCGAGGGAATGCGCAACAGTTCCGGGAGCAACACCATAAAAATCGTGCCAAATATGCCTCCAAGCACATGACCGAGACCGCCTATAATGACCATGGCAAGGTATTGGATGGAAAGCCACATGGTAAAGTGTTCATCACTGATGATCATATTGTAGTGGGCGAAAAGACCGCCTGCTACTCCCACATAAAAGGAGCTAATACCAAAAGACAGCAGGCGGTACTTGAACAAATTTACTCCCATGATTTCTGCAGAAAGATAGCGATCCCGGACTGCCACGAAAGCCCGGCCTGTCTTGGTGCGAAGCAAATTTTTGAGAAACAGAGTGGAGGCGACAACCAGCACAAATACCAGGTAGAAATAGCGCTTGTCAGTATCCAGAGCCAGCCCGGCAATAACGGGTGGATCAATATTGAGCCCTGCACTTCCCCCGGTAAGAGAAGTCCAGTTTCGCATGGTATATTCAATAATAAATTGAGCCGCCATGGTGGCTATTGCCAGGTACAAGCCGCGGAGCCGCAGTGAGGGCACCCCAAAGATCATTCCCACAGCCGCTGTTACCAGGCCGGCAGCAGGCAATGACAGCCACAAGGGCCAACCCGCCTTCATGAAGAGGATGCCAGAGGTATAGGCGCCCACCCCCATAAAAGCGCCATGTCCCAGAGATATCTGGCCGGTAAAACCGGTGAGGATGTTCAATCCATGTGCCCCTATAATAAATATGCCAATCATGTTTGCCATATGCAGCACATTGATTCCGAAGATGGCACTGAGAGAAGATGCCACATTGGGGAACACCACGAAAAGGAACACCAGAAATCCCCACATCCAGCACTTGAGCCATAATGTCTGGAGGATTTTTTCATCGTCTTCATAATTGGTATGAAACAGACCTGAGGGCATGGAACGAATTTCTCCTCTTCTTACACCCTTTCAATCTCCACTGTGCCGAAAAGGCCGTATGGCCGAATCATCAAGATGATGACGAGAACAATAAATGGCGCCACTTCTTTTACGCCGCCTCCCAGATAAATGTCCAGGTAACCCCCCATGAGGTTTTCCAGGATTCCTATGGTCAGCCCCCCGATAATAGCGCCCGGAATACTATCGAGTCCTCCGAGTATCACGGCTGGGAAAACTTTCAATCCGAAGCCAGCCAGGGTTATATTGATACCGTTGATATTGCCGATAAGAATGCCGCCCACAGAGGAAACCACTGCAGCCACGCACCAGGACACCGCAAAGATTCGCTTGACGCTGATCCCCATCGATTGAGCCACCTGCTGGTCAGCAGCAGTGGCCCGCATAGCAATACCCGTCCTGGAATACTTGAAGAATATAGAAAAAACCATCATGAAGATGAAAGCTGCAGCCATGGTCCACAAGTACACCTTGGAGATTACGATGCCTGCCACACTCAAAGGCTCTTGCGGAAAAATCTGGGGAAAAACCCTGATCTGAGTGCCCCAGAACAGGGTAACCAGGCTTCTCAGAACTGTGGCCATGCCAATAGTCACCATAATAACGGTGATGATTGGTTCACCAATGAGGGGTCTCAGAACCATTCGTTCTACCAGCAGACCGAGGATCACGGAAAAACCCATGGTCAACACGAAGGACCAGATAAAAGGGACACGGCAGTCCACAGTCAGCCAGAGGCAGATGTAGCCGCCAACAAGCAGGAATTCACCCTGAGCAAAATTGATGACGCTTGTTGCCTTGTAAATGAGCACAAAACCGAGGGCAACCAGGGCATAGACGCTGCCAATAACCAGTCCTGTCACAACGAGTTGCACAAAATGGAGGATTTGCGGACTCATCTCCTGGACCTCACAATAAGAAAAAACAGAAAATTGACCAGATAGTGGAATCAACCCCCAGCTACCTGGATCATGGGCTGCAACTATGCAGAGAAACGACTGAAGATCGAATTATCATCCCTCTATGCCTCTGCAGTCAACAATCAAGGATCTCACTTCAGGCGGCCCTTGATTTCCGCCCGAGGAGCCTGTGCATAAATGACCTCTTTTCCCTTTTAACATAGTGTTCCAGGCTGTCTACTGAGCGGATCTGCAGGCTGGTTCTCAGAGTGGAAGTCTTGCCGTCCTGATACCTGATTAGCGACTCGATGTCCACCTTGTCTTTGTCACTATAGAGGCCTGCAATTTCCCGAGAATATTTTTCATTGATGAATCTGCGGCGAATTTTCTTGGTTCGGGTCAGTTCTTCATCATCCGGGTCGAGCTCTTTATAGAGAAGAAGAAACTTTCTGATCCTCGCCCCCTCAGGCAGGCTCAGATTGACGCGCACCACCTCCTGTTCAACCAGGTCATAAACCTCAGTCTTGCCGGCCAGATCTGTATAGGTGGTATAGGTGAGTCGGCGATCCTCAGCCCACTTTCCCGTGTGTTTGTAGTCAATGCAGATCATCGCTGTGACATAAGGTTTCTCGTGACCGAGCACAACTGCCTCTACAATGTAAGGACAGAATTTCAGTTTGTTTTCAATGAACATTGGTGAAAATTGGGTGCCATCTTCCAGCCGCATGAGATCTGCTATCCTGTCGATGCATACCAGGTGGCCTGCCTCATTGATATAGCCAGCGTCCCCTGAATGCAGCCAGCCAGCCACCACCGTTTTCTTTGTGGCTTCTTCATCTTTGTAGTAGCCCTGAAAAAGCGCTGGACTTCGGGAAATAATCTCGCCCACTCCGGACGGATCTGGGTTGTAAATCCTTATCTCCGTCTCTGGGATGGGCAGTCCCACAGTATCGAAATCGATATCGCCATCTCGGTGGATACAGGAAATTCCAGATATTTCTGTTTGCCCATATATCTGCTTGAGATTGACGCCAATGGCATGAAAGAAACGAAAGACATCAGGTCCGAGCGCTGCCCCCCCGGTAGAAGCTGTCCTGAGGCGCAGGAAGCCGAGGCGATCCTTCAACGCTCTGAAAAGTGCCAGATAGGCAACCGCATAGAGGAGTCTCCAGACAAATGGTGGCTTCTTCTTGGCAAACTTGTAGTCTGCCATCCGGTAACCGATGGGCATACACAGGCGGTACACCTGCCGCTTCAGCCAGGTGGCATCCAGATGTTTCACCATTACCGACCGGGAAAGACCTTCCCAGACGCGGGGGGGCGAAAACATTACATGGGGGCCGATCTCGTAAATGTCTGCTGTGGCGGTTTCAGGCTCCTCTGGAAAGTTTACTGAGAAACCAATCGCCAGGGCGCTCGACACAGCCATCATCTGCTCCCCGATCCATGGCAGGGGCAGGAAGGAAACAAACTCGTCGCTTTCATATTTTGGATCAACAGCATTCAGATTGAGCGCCATCTTCAACATATTACGATGCGTCAGGAGTGAGCCCTTGGGAAATCCTGTGGTACCTGAAGTATAGGAGATGAGGGCCACATCATTTTCAGTGATCTCCTGCAGGCTGTTTTCGAATTCACCGGAATGTTCTGCCTCGTAGTTGCGGCCGAGCTTCTCCACCTCCGGGAAATAGATAAGCTTGGCATCGTCATAGCCGCGCATCCCCTTGAGATCTGTGTAGACTATTCTTTCCAGCCTGGGCAGCTCATCCTGCATCTCCAGTATCTTGTCAACCTGCTCCTGGTCTTCGGCCACCACCAGCCTGGCCTCCGAGTGGTTGATGATATAAGCCACCTCCGTGAGGATAGAATCCTGGTAGATCCCGAGAGGCACAGCACCGAGGGCCTGGGCAGCGAGTTCGGCATAGAGCCACTCTGGACGATTGTCGCCGATGATGGCAACCTTGTCTCCCCTGCCGTAGCCGAGTGCCTTAAGTCCAAGCGCAAAATTCTTGACGTGCTGGTAGTACTGCTGCCAACTTACAGATTGCCAGATGCCATATTCTTTTTCACGAAGAGCAGTGCGCGCATTGCCGTAGCGCTCTGCATTTCTTTTCAGCAAAGCTGGCAGGGTTTTCTCTTTCATAGCGACGACAATATCTTGCAAAGTGACTGCCCTCCCCTGTGGTCCTTACAGACCAAGTTTAGAAAAGGCAGCATCAGAACCTCCAAGATAGGCGTTGATCACGTGCTCATTGTGCTGGATCTCCGCAGGAGGGCCCTCGGCTATCTTGGTGCCAAAATCTACCACGTACACCCGGTCGGAAATATCCATAACCACACCCATATCATGCTCAATGAGCACGATGGTCATATTGTATTCCTCGTTGATATCAAGGATGAAACGGGCCATGTCTTCAGTCTCTTCCAGATTCATCCCGGCCATGGGCTCATCGAGCAGGAGGACTTTTGGACGCATGGCAAGCGCTCGCCCCAGTTCCACTCTTTTCTGCAAACCGTATGGCAGCGTCCCCACAATCTTTTTGCGGATAGATTGAATCTCCAACAGGTCGATGATGCGCTCCTCGATTTCTTTGCGCAGCTGCATTTCCTCACGCTGAGCCTTGCCCCAGTAGATGCCTCCGGCCAGAAACCCTGAGCGCAAGTGGACGTGGGCTCCCAGTTTGATATTGTCCAGCACCGTCATGCCTCGAAAAAGTTCTATGTTCTGGAAAGTCCTGGCGATACCTAGTTCGGCTATCTTGTGCGACGAGAAATTGGTAATTTCCCGGCCTTCAAAGATAATGCGGCCTGCTTCAGGACGATAAAAGCAGCAAATGCAGTTCAATATACAGGTTTTTCCCGCGCCATTAGGGCCTATAATTGCAAAAATCTCTCCCTGCTTTACCGAAAGGCTGATGTCATTAAGAGCAGTCAACCCGCCGAAACTCAAGCGAAGATTATGGATTTCTAGCTGAGCCATCCTCACATTTCTCGTTCTTTGCAACGCCTGTGCAGCTAACACAAACCAGCCACGCAACATTACCTCTGTTATTGCATATGCCGATTCTGCCCGTTTCTATTCGGATCCGGCGGCTCCTGGCACTAGCCTACTGAGCTCTCAAACTATTGGAATTGGAACAATGGCAAAATATAACCAACCGCCTGGCAAATGAGGGAACGCTTCTGAAATGCTCACTCCTGAAAAGTCTCAATACCTTCTTCAATTTACCGATCTTTGTCAAGACCAAAAAAAGGCCGGTGCACCTGCACTGGCCTGGCAAGTTTATTCTACCCTATTGGGGCATTTGGCTGTGGCCAAACACTCAGCGCCAAAGGTTGCGTCCTCTGCGGCATGAGGTCTGTACATTGGTAGAACTGTTCCAAACTCACAGCAGTATTCCACCCGCCAAAGGGAAGCCTCTGCGACCAGCAACAAAGAATTGTGGTTCACTAACCTGGAATGCGCTCTGCCGAAGCATGCTACATTGTTTGATATTGGGCAACCTTCCTCAGGGCTTCCGGGTGCTGACTGTTATGTACGAGAATCTCTGTATAGGCATGGCGAGCGAGATCCATCTGACCGAGTCTGTCTAGAATTCTGGCCCTGTGCAGCAAGGCAGCCTCATTTGTCGGATCGAGTCCCAGCGACTGATCAAAGTAATGAAAAGCAAGCTCGAGATTGTGGACAGTGCGCCCATAGGTATAGAGCCAGCCAAGCATATTATAGAGGGTGGGCTTGTATTCCAGTACCTCAGCCGCCTGTTGGGCGAGCTTGATCGCCCTGGTCTCCAGATCCTCATTGCCTCGTTTGGCAATCTGCGAAATGTAGTGCCGAAGTAAAATAATGTAGATCCAGGGTTCAGGCATGGGTCGAGAAACAGTGTATTCCATCTTCTCTACTATTTGTTGGCTAAGCGAAGCTGGCATAGTGGTCAGGACCTCGTGGTTGACAAATGACACCAGTTCATACACGGGAATCCTCTGTCCCAGCCCCCTGAAAACCAGCTTGCGAGGTGCGCTGAAAGTGGCATTGATCTGTCTGTTTTCTTTAGACTTCCGATGAAGACTGTCGCCCGCCATTACTTGAAACACGCTGCCGTCCCGCGAGGCTGATTCAATGCGTTTAGTGAGATTGATGGCGTAGCCCTCCACATTTGGCTGCTCCTGGCCTATTCTCATCCGCCAGCCACGCAATCCTTTGACCACCTCGCCACAATTTATACCCACGCCGATCCTGGACACCAGCCTTCCTTCTTTCAAGATCTTCTGATTGAATCCGGACGTAAGCCAGGCCACCTTGATCTTCACAGCTATGAGCAGAGCATTGCGCACATCGAAAGGGATCATTCCAGAGTAGAGAAACAATCGCAGCTCATCGCCCACCATGGACCACTCGGAATCCACTCCATTGCCCACGTAGCCATATTGCCGGAGGTGATGGGAGACCACCTCGAACATGGTGGTCTGAAAATCCACCAGCATGTCATCGTATTCCTGCAAGCTGAGATTCTTCGCCAACTCTGTGGAGTTCATCAAGTCTGCAAACAGTATGGTGGCGATTACCCGGTCTTTCATGGTCTACAGCTCGAGATCAATAGTTCTCTCGCGAAGGAAGTCCTTCATCTTTTTCAGTTCCCTGGAAAATGAATCAATATCACTGGCAATCTTTTTCATTTCAGTTTCATTTTCCTGCACTGTCTTCCGCAAAGAAGCCTGGGATCTGTTGATCCTGGCAACACTTTCATCAACGCTCCTTTTGAGGGGCGCCATCATTTCGTCTAACTCTTGCCGTATCCTCTCATGCCTGGTGTGCAGCGACCGTATGCTCTTCGCCAGCTCATTTATCTTGTAGTTCAAATCCGCCGTCTTGTTGAAAACAGCCCTTCTCAGATTGTCATATCTTGACTCGAGGTCTTCGTACAGCTCCCGCTGTGAAGTCTTCAGGGCGATTATTCTCCTTTCTGTCTCTTCAATCTTTCTTTTCCTGCTGAAGTGAGTCAACAGAACAACGACGCAACCGCAAAGGAGTGCCCCTAAAAGTATCATATCCACCAGGCCGAGGTTCATGAACATTTTCTCCGCGAGCTAGTTTGCCTCATGACCCTGTTGCCAGCCGAAGCATTACTGTCCAGATAGTTCTGTGGATTCTAATCTTTCCGCAAAAAGCTGCGGCACCGCCAGCAGCCTCTTTACCACTCTGTCCTGTCCCACGGCAACCAGTACGTCAAACAGGCCAGGGCCTGCACTCTGTCCCGTTACTGCCACCCTGACAGCATTTATGAGCACCCCAGGCTTGACCTGCAGTTCTCCGGCAAAACCGCGTATGACCTCCTCAACAGTTTCCTGGTTGAAATCATCTAGTTGTTCCAGGCGGCGAGCGAGCAGCGGCAGCCACTCTTTGAGGTCGGCGTGCTTGAGAATTCTCTTGCGCACGGCAGCCTCGTCCATGACAAAATCATCGGTAAAATAGGGACGCCCCAGATGAACGAAATCTTTGGTAGTGTGGTAGCGGCTGCGAATGAGCTCTATGGTGTTGACAAACCACGGCCGCTTTTCCCGGGCATACTCTGTCTGCCACAAGCCCGCTTCTTCCAACTCTGCCTGCACATATGGCAAAAGTTCTTCCACGGGCATGGTGCGTAGATAATGGGCATTCATGCTTATGGCTTTAGGGTCTGTAAAAAATTTTGGATCATTCTTGCGAATGTCGAAAATAGCATTGGCCCGGTTCAACCCCTCCAGTGAAAAGGCCTCGATGAGCTCTTCTGGAGAAAAAATCTCCCGATTGTCCGAAGTGGACCAACCCAGCAGTACCAGAAAATTTACCAGTGCCCAGGGTAAGAAGCCCCGCTCCCGGTAAAACTGTACGGTAACTGCTTCCCCGTGACTTCGTTTGGATATTTTCCTTTTCTGCGGATCCAGGGTCAATGACATATGAGCAAACTGGGGCAAGGGTGCTCCCAGGCCCTGGTAGATCAGGATCTGCTTCGGCGTATTGGCCAGATGGTCCTGCCCCCTGATAATATGACTGATGCGGTCCCTGATGTCATCAACGGCGTTTGACAACACATAAAGCGGCTGGCCGTTTGAACGAACAATTACGAAGTCTTCTATGTCACGATATTTTTTCTCAATCGTGCCGTACACCGCGTCTTTAAAAAGGACTGCTCCTGGACCTCTTGGCACCTTGAAGCGGATCACATATTTGCGACCCTCAGCTTCGAGCCTGGCCACCTTACTGGAAGGCAGATTGCGGCAGGTGCCGTCATAATTATAATCAAGCCGCTTCTTCTTTGCCTCTTCGCGCTTACGCTGCAGTTCTTCCGGGGTGCAGAAGCATTTGTAGGCGTGTCCCGACTCCAGGAGATTCTGGGCAGCCTGGCGATGTTCCTCGGCAAAAGCCGACTGGAAATACGGCCCCTCGTCCCAGGTAATGCCCAACCACCGCAAGCCATCCAGAATACCCTGGATAGCTTCCTCTGTAGATCGTTCCACATCAGTGTCTTCAATGCGGAGAATCAGCTTGCCGCCCGTCTTCCTGGCAAAAAGCCAGTTGTAGATAGCTGTTCTTGCACTGCCAATGTGGAGATAACCCGTTGGGCTCGGAGGAAAACGGACTCGTACCTCTCCTTGGTGCATATCTGTCCTCTCTTGCTTAGGAGAGCATCACCAGCAGTGCTCTCCATAGAACAAGGCATCCTGGTTTTCTAGTTTCTCGAAGAATGGCCAACTCCTGTTAGTCTTCAGCAGGAGATTCACGAAGCGCCCTCTCAATAATACTCAAAACCAGGCCGATTGCCAGAGAAAACTAGCAGAACGTCTGTTGACTCCACCCTCCTCATCAGGGTCGTATATTTTTCTGCTCAGCGAGTGCCGTGCGAATAGTCCGGGCCAGCTTCTGACTTATGCCGGGGACTTCTGCCAGTTCCGCTGCGGAGGCCTGCGCTATCTTTTCCATGGAGCCGAAATGTCTGACAAGTTTCTGCCGCCGCCTGGCTCCAACACCAGGAATCGAATCCAGGCGTGATGCCAGACTTTCTTTTCGGTGGCGCTTCTGGTAGTACTCGATGGCAAAACGGTGAGCTTCATCTCTCAGCCTTGCCAGCAGCGCTGCCAGGGCGGCCTCTTTCTCTAGAGAAACAGGATTTCTTCGATTGACCAGGTAGACCCTGTCAGCCGCTGGACCGCCCTGCTGGCGGCCAGCAGCTGCTCCTTTTGCCAGAGCAAGCAAAGGCAGTCTTTCCACCAGTCCCAGCTCCCTGAGTACGGCCAGGGCGCTGTTGAGCTGACTCTTGCCGCCATCAACCACCAGGAGATCAGGAAGGGTATCTGCCTCTTTCAAGTCTTTGAACCTGCGGCGCACCACCTCTGCCAGCATGGCGGCATCATTGACTGCAGCCACACTCCTGATCCGGTATCTCCGGTAGCCTGCTTTGTATGGCTTGCCGTTTTTGAAGGCCACTACCGAACCCACTGCAAACTGACCCTGAAAATTGGAAATATCAACACACTCCAGGTACTGGATCTTCCTGGTTGTCTTGAGCAGCTTGGCAAGACCATGATGCGCCGCCGCCGTCTCGGCAGCAGGCGACTTTCTGGCCAGAAAATGATTGGCTGCATTGTGTACAGCTATCGCCACCAGATGCCTGCCCCTGCCGCGTCTGGGAACCCTGATGTTGACTTTTTTCCCCTTGAGCTCGGTCAACCACTCCATTAGAAGCTGCGCTTCCGCCACCTTACCACTGAGGAGGAGTTCTTCGGGGATGTCCCGACCTTCTGCATAATATTGCTGAATAAAACTTCTGAGCAATTCAGTCTCGTCACCAGGCAGAGAGCGGAATTCGAAATTGCGGCCTCCAAGCAGTCTGCCGCCCCGGATGAAAAGAATCTCCAGTACCAAAATCTCGTTGTCTCCGTATACCCCGATAACGTCGCGATTACGGAAATCAGTCGAAGTAACTCCCTGTTTTTCCAGGGTGGCCTCGATAGCTTTGAGACGATCCCGGTATCTGGCTGCCTTTTCAAATTCAAGCGCCTGGGCAGCTTCCTTCATTTCTCTGTGCAGGGTCTTTTGCAGTTGAGTATTGCGCCCTTTCAAAAAGAGCACAGCCTGATCAACAATTTTGGCATACTCTTCAGCAGATATCCGGCCTGCACAGGGGCCGAGACAACGGCCCATCTGAAAGTTGAGACATGGGCGCTGGCGCCGGCGAAAGGTGCGGCTGCGGCATTGCCGAAGTGGAAACATCTGATTGACGGCCCTCAGTGTTTCACGCAGGGCGCTTGCCGATGAAAATGGGCCGAAGTAGAGAGCGCCATCCTTTTTGACTTGCCGTACCAGAGTAATCCGAGGAAACTCTTCCCGAGGATCAATGCGCAGGGAAAAATACCTCTTGTCGTCCCGCAGCACAACATTGTAGCGGGGGCGATGTTTCTTGATGAGGTTCGACTCCAGTATCAGGGCCTCTTTTTCGTTGGAGGTCACAAAAACCTCCAGGTCCTCAACTCTCGACAACATTGCCCTTGTTTTCACAGAGCTGTGCTTTCCATCAGGAAAGTAAGAGTTTACTCGCAGACGCAGATTTCTCGCCTTGCCTACGTAAAGAACAGCTCCCTCTTTGTCCTTGAAAGAATAAACTCCGGGACTGTTGGGCAAGGCGGCAATCTTTATCTGAAATTCTGGCTTCACTGCAGCACACGCTGGCATTCTGTCACAATGACTGGTCAAATTCTCTCTAGCTTCACTGAGCCTACTGGCCTTTCCTTCGGGCAGACATACGGCCCGCTGCCCTGTATTGGCCGCAACCCGGTTGAAGAGATCCATTCATGGGGAAAAACCAAATTGGCAGAGACAGCGGCAGCCGTCAACTGCCCTGCTAATAGAGCTCCAGCAAAATCTGACGCAGTTCTTTCACCTGGTCACGCAGCCTGGCAGCTTCTTCAAATTCAAGTTCTGCTGCAGCCCTTTTCATCCTTTCCTCCAGCCTCTTGATGCCTTGCTCCAGCTCCTCCAACGACCTGTATTCAGCTGCCTCCTCTGCCACTGCAGGAACTTCCACGTAGTCGGCTTCATACACCGATCCCAGGATGTTGGTGATTTGCTTGCGCACACTTTCCGGGGTGATCCCGTGCCGGCGATTATACTCTTCCTGTATCTGCCTCCGCCTGTTGGTCTCCTCCAGGGCTCTGGCCATGGATCTGGTCATATCGCTGCCATAGAAAATTACCTCCCCAGCCACGTTGCGAGCAGCCCTTCCTGAAGTCTGAATCAGGGAGCGTTCAGAGCGCAGGAAACCCTCTTTGTCCGCATCGAGGATGGCCACCAGTGACACCTCGGGAATATCGAGACCCTCTCGCAACAAATTGATGCCCACTACCACATCGAAGCGCCCCAAACGGAGGTCCCGGATGATCTCGACTCTTTCAATGGTATTGATGTCCGCATGAAGGTATCTGACCCGTATGCCCACATCACTCAGATATTCAGTAAGGTCTTCGGCCATCCGCTTGGTGAGTGTTGTTACAAGAACTCTCTCGTTCCTGCGCACTCGTTTTCTTATCTCTGCTATGAGATCATCTACCTGATGCTCGGCAGAACGTATATGGATTACGGGGTCTGTGAGGCCGGTGGGGCGAATAATTTGCTCCACCACAACCCCACCAGCTTTCCTTATTTCGTACTCGCCAGGTGTGGCAGACACGTAAATAATCTGAGGAGCAAGCAATTCAAACTCTGCAAAACTCAAAGGTCGGTTGTCGAGGGCGGATGGCAGCCGGAAGCCATAATCCACCAGGGTCTGTTTGCGCGAACGGTCGCCACGATACATCCCCTGGAGTTGAGGAATGGTGATATGACTTTCGTCGATGAAAAATAGACTGTCTCGAGGATAGTAATCCAGGAGACAGGGAGGCGGCTCACCGGGTTGTCGGCCGGTAAGATGGCGGGAGTAGTTCTCTATGCCTGTACAGTATCCGAGTTCCTGCAGCATCTCCAGATCAAAAAGCGTGCGTTCTTCCAGCCGCTGAGCCTCGAGAAGTTTTTGTTGGGCCCGCAACTCGGCAAGCCTGTCGGCAAGCTCCTGGCTGATTGCTCGGATCGCCTGTTCCAGGGCCGGTCTGGGAGTCACATAGTGGCTGGCGGGATATATTGCCAGGCGAGAAAGTTCCCGCAGCGTACGGCCCGTCAACGGATCGATTTCAAGGAGGCGGTCCACCTCGTCGCCAAAAAACTCTATTCGTACGGCGCGATCCTCCTCGTGCGCGGGAAAAATTTCCACCACATCGCCCCGTACGCGAAAGGTCCCCCGGTGGAAATCAAAATCATTTCGTTGATAGTGAATTTCTACGAGCTTCTGCAGCACCAGCTCTCGGTCGATCTCCTGCCCTCTGTCGAGGTGGAGCAGAAGCCCCTGATAGGCTTCAGGAGAACCAAGCCCGTAAATACAGGAAACACTGGCCACAATGATTACATCTCGACGTTCGAGGAGAGAGCGGGTGGCGGAATGGCGCATTTTGTCGATTGCCTCGTTGATCGAGGCATCCTTGGCAATGTAGGTGTCGGTTTGAGGCACATAGGCCTCTGGTTGATAATAGTCATAATAGGACACAAAGTACTCTACCGCATTCTCTGGGAAAAGCGTCTTGAACTCTCCGTAAAGCTGCGCTGCCAGGGTCTTGTTGGGAGCAATTACCAGGGTGGGCTTCTGTACAGCGGCAATTATGTTGGCCATAGTAAAAGTCTTGCCGGAGCCGGTAACTCCCAGGAGCACCTGATGTCTGAGGCCCTGCTGCACACCAGCAGCCAGTGCCTTCACTGCACCAGGTTGGTCGCCTCGCAATTCGTACTCTGTCACCAATTTGAAGCTTCGCATTACAATGCCAGGATCTAGGTAGAAGGTTTTTCACCTACATTATAGGAGCAAGCCATAAGTGAAGCAATGCCGCTCCCTCTACCCCATGCTTGTCGGGGCATTTGCAAGCTGGATCTGGACGGCCTGCTGCAATCCTGGAGGAGATCCATCATGGCCTGCTCATTTTCATAATCTGGAACTGGAGACTGCTCGAGATCCAGTCACACTGCCCATTGAATAGTTTATGACTGACAACTATAATGGCCAGGATGCCAGAGATTGAAACACGAGAAAGGAGTTCTGATGTCAACAATGAACGATACCAGCCGGCCGCCAAACTTTATCCGCAAGATCATCGAGGAGGACCTCAGAACAAATAAGTATGGCGGCCGCGTTATGACCAGGTTTCCTCCTGAACCCAACGGCTATCTCCACATAGGGCACGCCAAATCCATCTGCCTTAACTTCGGCCTGGCAGCTGAATTTGGGGGACTCTGCAATCTCCGCTTTGATGACACCAATCCCACCAAGGAAGAGGAAGAGTATGTAGAGTCCATCAAACAGGACGTCAGATGGCTTGGCTTTGATTGGGGTGATCGACTCTATTATGCCTCCGATTACTTCGAGCAGCTCTACAATTACGCTATCCAGTTGATCAAAGCCGGCAAGGCTTACGTGGACAGTCTTTCAGCGGAGGAGATCAGGCAGTATCGCGGCACTTTGACTGAAGCCGGCAAAGAGAGCCCCTACCGCAACCGTTCCGTGGAAGAGAACCTGGACCTGTTCCAGCGAATGCGCGCCGGGGAATTCGGGGACGGCGCTCATGTGCTCCGAGCAAAAATCGACATGTCCTCGGGTAATCTCAACATGCGGGATCCGATCATGTACAGAATTCTCCATGCAGAGCATCATCGCACCGGAGACGACTGGTGCATATATCCCATGTACGATTGGGCCCACGGCCTCTGCGATTCCATAGAAGGGATTACTCATTCTATCTGCACCCTGGAATTCGAAGACCATCGGCCTCTCTATGACTGGTTTCTCGATCAGCTTGGAGTCTACCATCCGCAGCAAATCGAATTCGCCAGACTGAATCTCACCTACACGCTCATGAGCAAGCGAAAGCTCCTCAAACTTGTTGAACAGGGCCACGTCCAAGGCTGGGACGACCCCCGCATGCCTACCCTCTCCGGTTTGCGACGAAGGGGCTATCCTCCAGAGGCCATTCGCCGTTTTTGTGAGCGCATCGGCGTGGCAAAAAAGGACAGTATGGTGGACATTGCCCTGCTGGAATACTGCGTAAGGGAGGAACTCAACAAGCGGGCCCCCAGGGTCATGGGCGTTCTGCGCCCTCTGAAGGTGACTATCGAAAACTTTCCTGAAGAAAAAGTAGAGGAACTGGAGGCCATTAACAATCCGGAGGATCCCAGCATGGGAACACGCAAGGTGCCGTTCTCCAGGAAGCTCTATATTGAACGAGACGACTTCCGCGAGGATCCACCTCGCAAGTGGTTCAGATTAGCGCCAGGGCGTGAGGTCAGACTGCGCTATGGCTATTACCTCACCTGTGTTGACGTTGTCAAAGATCCCCACAGCGGTGAAATCAGCGAACTTCGCTGCACCTATGACCCGGAGACCCGTGGGGGCTCATCGCCGGACGGACGCAAAGTGCGGGGAACCCTTCACTGGGTCTCCGCGGCCCATGCCTTGAAAGCTGAGGTGCGCCTCTACGATCACCTTTTTACCAAAGCCAATCCAGCGGAAGACGAGGGAGCCGACTTCCGAGATTTTCTCAATCCCAACTCGCTCGAAGTCCTGCCCGATTGTCTGGTAGAGCCAAGTCTGCAGGCAGCTAGAGTTGGCAAACCATATCAATTTGAAAGGCTGGGATATTTCTGCCTCGATCCCGATTCCTCTGACAACAGAATGGTTTTCAACCGTACTGTCACGCTCCGCGACACCTGGGCCAAGATCGAAAAAAAATTGCAGAAGACAACCCAGGGGAGACTTCTCTGAGATAGCAAAGCGCAAAAACCAGCCTGGAATACAGAAGCGAGTCCTGGGCCTTGACAGTGCCTTGCTCCAACAGGCTGGTCCACGCCTGATGAGCCAGCGGTAAATCCGCCGGCGTAGCAGTGATTGATCAGGTCTTGGCATGACAGTGATTGCTGTCAAGGGTAGAAGTGGTTGTCTGAGTAGTAGGCGGCCAGCTGACTTCTGGCAGTAGCCATGTCTGTCAAAGCGGCGGCATTGAAACTGCGCTGCTTGTAGCCCTGATAACGCAGCATGCCAACTACAGTCAGAATGGCAAGGATGCCAATTACGATCATCAACTCTACCAGGGTAAACCCTCTCTTGTCTGCTATTTGCATGGCAACGCACCATCTGTCGTACACACAAGGCTGGCCACATAAATGTGGCGGCACTGGCAGTGATAAATCAGTGCCAGCTGTACCTCCTGCAGGAATGGTGCCAGTGGTTACAGTGGTGCGCAATTTGCCGTAAGGCAACAGCCTTTGGAAGCTCGGGTGTCTACCAGTCGGCGAAACACCATTGGCAAATGACTAATGAGCATGGTCATCTGGCCATTATTCACTGGCCAGTTCCCATCCAGGCATCCTCATATAATCTCTAACAGTGCACCCTCAAAGCTTGGCGGAGAAAACTACGCCAGGGCGCCCCAGACATAGCACCAGCAGCCCTGTTCCCCCTGCAGACTGTTATCTCTCCACCTCTGCCGCCTGCCAGCTGCCAAAGTCGTCTTGGAAAAAATGATACACTCGCACGGCGCTGTATTCTTTGTCCTTGCCGATGACGTATCGCTGCTCCTGAAAATCATAATCCAGTCGTCGATACAGCAGAGCTACTTTTACTGGCCAGTATCTTTCCTGGCTGTTGTAGTCTCCGATTTCCATTATTCTCACTTCGGTGAGATTTCCCTGGGGAAAGAACTTGCGGGCGATCAGACGCTTGATTACCTCATTTGCAGGCTTCGCCTGCAAAGCCAGTCTGTGGCAAATATTCTGTATTTGCGCATCACTGAGCCCCTCAGCCTTCATTGCCTGCATCATATTCTCTGAACAGGTTTCGGCAAAACTCTGCTGAAAGTGCCCGCTCAAACAAAAAATCACAGTCATCAAAATCAAAAGATAGACTCTCATCAGCAAATCCTTCCACATCTCGAGAACGACCACTCCTGTGAACTCCAAGGCTCTGTCGTTTATCGCCTGCTAGTCGAACGCAACCTCCCCAGCAGGCATTCCAGATCAATATCTTCATCAACCATCAGCCGTCTAATTTACATCGGCCTCCCTACCCGGGTTTATTCGCTTTATGCGGTAGCGCGTCCCCTCGGGCCTATCCTCCACAATTATTCCCTTTTCTTCGAGCATGCCTCTAATCTCATCTGCACGAGACCAGTTTTTCTCTTTTCTTGCCTGAGATCGCTGCTCGAGCAATCTTTCAATCTCCTCCGCCGGTATGCCCAATTCAGTCAATCTCACCTGCCTCAGCTGTTCAAAAAACTCTGCTGGAGTCTGCTGCAGCAGCCCGAGTATGCTGCCTAGCTGCTGTATTTGTTGAACACCGTCTCGCAAGATCGCAGCCTCTCTTCCCTTGATTTGCTTTTTGCTGCTCACCACAACTCTGTTGATGGCCCGATTGAGATCAAAGAGGTGGCCAACTGCTGCGGCTGTGTTGAAATCATCATCCATTGCTTCCTTGAACAGTCCTGGAAGGTTGGTGATTTTTTCCTGCAGCAGAGCAAACTCATCCGAGCCAGCATCTCCTGCAGCTCCATCCTCGCTCCGCAGGGCAGTCCGTTCTGCCACCTCGGCCATGGTCTGATAAAATCTTTCCAGACCTCTCTCGGCCTCCGCCATGCTCTCCTCGGAGAAGTCCAGTGGGCTGCGATAATGGCTCGAGACCACAAAAAAACGCAGTACCTCAGGTGGGTAGCGCTTCAAGACCTCCCTGATGGTAAAAAAATTACCCAGCGATTTAGACATCTTCTCCTGATTCACATTGACAAAGCCATTGTGAATCCAGTATCGCGCAAATGGTTTGCCATACGCTGCTTCAGATTGAGCAATCTCGTTTTCGTGATGGGGAAAAATTAAATCTCGACCACCGCCGTGGATGTCGAAGCTGTGACCAAGATATTTGCTGCTCATAGCCGAGCACTCAATATGCCATCCAGGTCGTCCGGGACCCCAGGGGCTCTCCCAGGTGGGTTCCCCAGGTTTACTGGCTTTCCACAGGGCAAAGTCCAGGGGATTCCGCTTTTTCTCGCCCACAGCCACCCTTGCTCCAGCAATCATTTCATCCAGATTGCGCTTGGACAGCTTGCCGTAGCCGCTGAACTTGTCCACAGCGAAATAGACGTCGCCGTCTACCTGATAGGCCAATCCCTTTTTCACCAGGATATCTATGACCTCAATCATTTCAGCTACAAACTGTGATGCTCGAGGCTCATGTGTTGGCCGCAACACGGCCAACCGATCCATGTCTTCATAGAACGCTGCAATATAGCGCTCGGCAATCACAGCCGGGTCGCATTTCTCCTCCCGGGCGCGGTTGATGATCTTGTCATCAACGTCGGTAAAATTGCGCACATAGATCACCTGGTAGCCCAGGTGAAGCAAGTAGCGATAAATCACATCAAAGACAATGGCTGATCTGGCATGTCCAATATGACAAAAATCATAGGCTGTAATACCGCATACGTACATGTGCACTCTTCCGGGCTGCAGAGGCACAAATTTCTCTTTTCTGCCTACAAGTGTATTGTATATTCTCAGGTCACCCGTCCATTTCATCCTCAGTAGCTCCTTCAGCCGTGCTCACAATGCTGGCCACAGCATACGCCGCAATTCCCTCGCCGCTGCCTGTGAATCCCATGCCTTCCGTAGTAGTGGCCTTCACATTCACCTGCGCTGCCGTTACATTGATAGCTTTGCAAATGGCAGCCACCATCTGATCCACATAAGGTGCCAGCCTGGGGGCTTGGGCAACTATTGTGGTGTCCAAGTTAACTACATGGTAGTTGTACTTCTTGAGCATGTCAGCAACTTTTCGCAGCAGAACAATACTGGACACCCCTTCCCAGGCCTTCTCATGGTCTGGGAAATGCAGCCCCAGATCTCCGAGTCCAGCAGCTCCCAGAAGAGCATCACAGATTGCATGCAGCAGGACGTCTGCATCCGAGTGCCCCTGCAGACCATATTCAAAGGGGATCTGCACCCCGCCAACGATTAGTGGTCTGCCTGCAACCAATCTGTGGGCATCATAGCCGAAGCCAATGCGCATTAGCAAAAGTCCATTACTTAGGTTCTCACCATTTCTAGTTGAAGGCAGGGGTCAGGGCATAAGATCTGCGCTGCCTTAACACAGGCGCTGCAGGCAGCAACGCTGTTCATGTGGGTATTGCCGGAACCCTGCCCTATTATAATTGCTCAGCTGCCTCGAATCGACCGGCATGCTCACGGATCAACTGAGCCAGCTGCGGCGCATGGTTTGTTCCTTGCCGCCAGAATTGCCTCCGCCAGTGCTAGATCTATTGGTCTGGTAATTTTGATATTTTCTACAGAGCCGTGAACTATGTGTACAGGGACGCCGAGCCGCTCCACCAGAGCTGCATCATCTGTGGCCCTTACTGCTCGACGACCCGCTTCACGGTGCGCTCTTCGGATGAGAGCGGCGGCAAATGCCTGCGGAGTTTGAGCCAGCCACACCGAGGAGCGCTCGAGGGTGCGAGCCACCATTCCTGCAGACACTTCCTTTACGGTATCCTGCACCGGAACTGCAGCCACGGCAGCACCGTACTGCCAGCCGCTCTCCACCACCTCGGCGAGCAGATCAGGAGTGATCAGAGGTCTCACGCCGTCATGAATTACCACAATCTGGCATTCGGGCGGTACTGCCTGCAGTCCCTGAACAACACTGTCCTGACGTTCTTTGCCGCCATGTACAACCGCTAGAATCTTACTGAGTTCGCCTCTGTCCGAAATGAGATCCTGCCACATCCTCTCCTGCTCACTGCCCACAACGACTATAATCCCGTCAATACTTTCACTTTTTTCGAAAACTCTCAGAGTATGCAGCAAAACAGGCACACCTGCCAGAGGGAGATACTGCTTCTCCCTTGTCGTTGCCATGCGCTTTCCTTCACCGGCAGCAACAACAATGGCTACTGTGCTTCTAGGCATAAGCACCTTTTCTACATTCCAGGAGCTTTCCCTGCGGCGATAGGTCAGAGATGCGGCAATCTGGACGGCTGCAAAGGGAGAATAGAGCAGGTCATAAGCCGAGTTCTGTGCCTATTCGGGAATAGCCCGAACAGGTAATGATCATTCATCTAGGATCTCGGTTACCCGAGATCTCCAGCGACCTACCCGAGAGCTTGGACGGGCCATCCTCGGATGCTCTCCTATTTGGTCTTGCTCCGGGTGGGGTTTGCCAAGCCTCCAATGTCACCACTGGAGCTGGTGAGCTCTTACCTCACCGTTTCACCCTTACCCAGTGGTATAAGCCCTCGCAGGCCTCCCTGGGCGGTCTATTTTCTGTGGCACTTTCCTCCCGTCACCGGGACTGGGCGTTACCCAGCACCCTGCCCTCTGGAGCTCGGACTTTCCTCCCCCCCGGTTGTTTCCTCACGGACAACCCAGGGCGGCGATCATTCGACCTACTCTATCCTCCAGACCTGAACATAGAGATCTCAGCCTTGCCATTTTTCGGTTGGGGCTCGCTATCAATGGCCTGGTTGGCCAATCGGTCAGCCTCCGTATTCAACTCTCGCCTTATATGTACGATATCATAGTCAGAGAAATGCTTCAAATGGCTGCGGACCATGTCATAGAGTGGCCGCAGTGTGGGACTCTTCACTTTGTAGCTTCCTTGCAGCTGCTTCACCACCAGCTCGGAGTCCAGGGAAATTCGCAGGCGGCGCATACCCAGCTTTCTTGCTGTCTCGAGCCCAAGAATGAGGGCTTCATATTCTGCTTCATTGTTTGTCCTGGTACCCAGATAGCGGCACACTCTCTTAATTGGCCTGCCCTGTTCATCGGTAATAACTGCACCTGCTCCTGCAGGTCCTGGATTGCCGCGAGCAGCACCATCACAGTATAGAGAACCACTGGCCGTTTTGCCCCGGCCGCCGCTCCTGGGCAATGGTGAGGCTGTGTCCCAGCATTGACAATTCCTGATATGCTGCGCTGCCAATTCGATGAGGCGGCTGGCTTCCTCTCTGGATAAGTCTGCCGTCCGGAAGGCCACGCTTCCTTCAGCAATTGCTACGGCCACTTCCTGGAGGATTGCAGAGATACGTTGGCGATCAACCTTTTTCATACTGCTGCCTATGCATCGAGGGCTTCAGCCAGGGGAGCTTTCTGGTACTCTTTGTGCCCCAGCCAGTACATAATTCTCTGGCAATTTGGACACTGCAGCAGCTGTTCATTCTTTTGCAGTTCTATGAACATCTGAGGGGGAAGATTCATATGACATACCTGGCAAATCCCAGCATTCACAGGTGCCATTGCCGTTCCTCCCCTATGTTTCTTCAAGAATTGGTATCTTTTTAAAAGATCATCAGCAATCTTTGGACTGATAGCCTCCCTTTTTTGTTCGAGTTCAGCAATGAGCGCATCAGCCTCTGCTGCCAGCGCCAGCAGCCTTGAACCCTCTTTTTCCTGGCGTTGCCGTGCCTTTTTCACCAGACCCTCTACCTGCTTCACTTTGGTATGCAGCTGTTCGAGAGTCTCCATCTTCTCCAGAATAAGGTCTTCTTTCTCCCGGATAAGATTTCCCAGTTCATCAATTTCTTTGAGAATCGCCTGATATTCTCTGTTGCTTTTCACGGCGAGCAGCTTTTCTTTGCTCTTTTTGCGGCGACGTTCTAGATCTTCTACTTCCTGCTCCAGTGCACTGCGGCTGCGTTTTGCCGCAGCCAGCATTTCCACAGTCTGATCCCGTTGCCTTTCAACGCTTTCCACTTCTTGCCGCAGCGCATCTATCTCTTGCGGCGTTTGTGTTTTTCTGCTTTCCAGTACCTGAATCCTCCTCTCGATATCCTGTAACTCTATCAGGAGTTGTAGCTGCTTTTGCAAAATTGCCTCCTGCCCAATTGTTGCCCTATCAGGTAATTGTCCAACGCAAGATCCAGAAAACAAAAAAGGGTGCCGGACCTAGTCGCACCCTTCACCCCGAAACTCTCGGGCCATCTTACCGTGATCTGGTTGCCCGCCCTTGCCTCCACAAGAAGAGGCGTGGGGTATCTTCAGCGGATAGCCCGTGATGATGTGGGGAACTCTTGCTGCCATGATAAATAGTATGGTGGGCCCACCTGGATTCGAACCAGGGACCGACCGGTTATGAGCCGGTGGCTCTTCCAACTGAGCTATGGGCCCTCGGACGACTCTGTTCTCCTTGGCCATGAAAACTTACTGCTCTGTTCTTTGCCATATGACCGTTCTGAAGTTGCAGTGACGCAGATCTTATATTGAGCCCGCCAGCCTTTGTCAAGTGAAAACCTTCTCTGATCTGCTGGTAGCAATTCCTCTATTGTCAGGTCTCAATAAAGCTCTTGAGCTTTCTTCTTCTGCTGGGATGCCTCAGCTTGCGGAGAGCTTTGGCCTCGATCTGCCGAATTCGCTCTCGAGTGACGGCAAAGTCCTGACCGACTTCTTCCAGAGTATGATCCGCCTTCTCTCCTATGCCGAATCGCATGCGCAACACTTTCTCCTCTCTCGGAGTGAGAGTGGATAGTACCTTCCTCGTCTGTTCAGAAAGATTCAGGCTGATAACCGCATCAACCGGTGAAGTGACTTTCTTGTCTTCTATAAAGTCTCCCAGATGACTGTCCTCCTCTTCGCCTATGGGAGTCTCCAGCGAAATTGGCTCCTTGGCGATTTTGAGGACTTTTCTCACTTTTTCCAGCGGAAAATCCATTTTCTCCGCAATTTCTTCCGGAGTGGGTTCCCGGCCGAGCTCCTGCACCAGATAGCGAGAAGTGCGGATGAGTTTGTTTATCGTCTCAATCATGTGGACCGGGATTCTGATTGTTCTTGCCTGATCAGCGATTGCTCTGGTAATGGCCTGCCTGATCCACCAGGTGGCGTACGTGCTGAACTTGTAGCCCCTCTGGTATTCAAATTTGTCCACCGCCTTCATCAGACCGATGTTGCCCTCCTGAATCAGATCAAGGAACTGCAAGCCGCGATTGGTATATTTCTTGGCAATACTCACCACCAACCGCAAGTTAGCTTCAACAAGTTCACGCTTGGCATCCTTTGCTTTCACCTCACCAGCTTCCACTTGCCGCAGAATTTGCTTCAAGCTTCGAGCGTCCATTTTTACTTCCTGCTCAACTCTGCGAATCCGGCGTTGACTGTTTTTGATGGTCTTTTCCATGTCGAGAAACTGCTCTTCGGTCATTCTATATTCCTGGGCAATCTGAGGCAGCATTTCTGGGTTGGTGCGCACCTGTCTAAAAAGTCTTTTCAATTCCTGTACAGGCTTACCAGTGCGAATCATGCAGCGCTCAATACTCTGTTCACCTTTTTCGAGGCGTTCAACGCAGTTTCTCATTTTCTCAACAATTCTGTCGATCTGTCCTTTATCCAGACAGAGATTTTTCAAGAGCAGTCCCAGCTGTCTCTTTCTATCTGCGATATCTCTTTGAATAGATTCCTTGAGGCTGTTGTCTAGAGAACTCTCCTGCAGTTGTTCCTCCAGTTTCTGCACCTTCTCACTGAGCTTCTGCACCTCATCCAACAGGCTGAGCAGTTTTTCTTTTTCCTGAGCCTCCTCTTCAGGGTTCAGTTCATCGTCGAGATCTTTGCGCACCTCTCGCACGCGCAGCTTGTTCTGGGATATTTTCTCTCGAAGACTGAGAATTTCGCCAACACCAATGGGAGTGGCAATAATTGCATCGATTATTTCCTGTTCCCCCTGCTCGATCCGCTTGGCAATTTCGACCTCCCCCTCTCTTGTGAGAAGAGAAACCATGCCCATTTCTCTCAAATACATTTTAACTGGATCGGTTATCCTGCCCCCTGAGTCGTCTTCTGCTATTCTCGGGGCCGCTTCCTCATCCTCTAGGGTCTCGTCTTCTTTGTCAATTTTCTCCTTGAGAACCTTTACCTTATGGGAGGAGTCGACGATCTCAATATCCATCTCATCAAAGATCATCATCATATCATCGAGCTTCTCAGACGAGACGAGATCGTCTGGCAGGGCATCGTTTACTTCTTCATACGTCAGATACCCCTTCTCCTTTCCAATGGAGATCAATCTCTTGAGATCCTCCATGTTTGATTTTTTAGCCATCAATCCATCCCCCCCTTGGCAAAGTTTCTAGTTCTGTTTGCTCCCCTGCTGAGAAGAGCTGCTTTTTCTGCGAGTAGCTGCCGTAATAGCTCGTCATCTTTTGCTTGTTCGGCTGCGTGAATGCGCTGCTGCAATCTTCTCAACTGGGTGCTGCGGCGCTGCCCCCGTTGTTTGATCCCCTCGAGATATTCAGGCAGCCGGACTCTTACGTCATCTTCTCTCCACGGGCTCTCCTCCAGAGACCATGCCGTGACTCTTTTTTTCATTTCAGCGTCGTCCAGTTCCGAGACCAGTCGTGAAAAATCTACTGATCCGTCCGCCTCGTATTGCTTCAGCAGGTTTTCGCCTAATCTTTTCCAACCGCTTCCCTCGAAGAATTGCAAAGCCTGACTCTCTTTCAACAGCGGCACCCCCTGAGGATAATGAAAAAGGATGCGTATGACTACTTCTTCCATACTGGGCACTCGCACCTGGGATTCCTGCTGCGGCAGCTTCGCCCTGGACTTTACAGGGTAAATGTGCCACCCCAGTTCGCGCCGCAGAGCTTCTTCACTAGCATTCAGACGCTGCGCCAGCATGCGCAGATAGCTGTCCTGAGCAACCCTGGAGTCCACCAACCTGAGTACTGCTGCCACGGACCGCACTACCTCAACTTTACTCTCCACCGAGCCGTCATATTTTTCCAGAGATACCTCCAGGAACGCCTCCAGCAAAGGCTGCGCCCTGTCGAGGAGCAGCAGGAAGGCATCCCGCCCACTGTTGGCCAGGAAATCATCAGGATCCATGCTTTCCGGCAGCCTCAGGTTTCGGACCGGAATCTTCTCCCTGAGAAAAAGCTCCAGACTGCGAAAAGCAGCTTTCTGTCCTGCCTGGTCTCCGTCGAATACCAAGACCGCCTTCGGGGCCAGATGTCTGAGCAAGCGGACATGTTGCACTGTCAGTGCTGTTCCAAGCGGGGCCACCACGTTGTGGATCCCGTAGCTGTGCAGGGCCAGCACATCAAAATAGCCTTCTACCAACAACACCTCCCCGTGCTCCCGACACGAGGCTCTTGCCGCTGGTGCCCCATAGAGCACTCTCCCTTTGCGAAAAATCAGAGTTTCAGGACTGTTCAGGTACTTGGGCAGCGTCTCATCTAGACTGCGCCCTCCAAAGCCCACAACTTTTCCAGCCCTGTCTCTTATGGGGAAAACAAGTCTGTGGCGAAAACGATCATAGCAGTCGTTCTGGCCTTTCTTCACCAGGAGCCCTGCCTGAATGCCAATATCCAGGGGCAACTTGTTGCTGAGTAGAAAACGTTTGAGGCCATCCCAGCGTGCTGGAGCATAACCCAGCTGGAATTCGTTGACAATTTCTTTGCCAATGCCCCTCTTCTCTAAGTACTCCCTTGCCGCCGTGCCTTGCTGGTCTTCCAGAAGCAGGCTGTGGTAGAAGCGGGCAGTTTTTTCATTTACAGCATAGAGGCTTGCCGCCAGTTCCTTTCTTCTCTTCTGGGCAAAACTCTCACGCTTCTCAGGAAGCGTCACACCATAGCGATTTGCCAGCTCAATCACTGCTTCTTTGAACGTCAGATTCCGAACTCGCATGAGAAAATCAAAAACGCTGCCACCAGCGCCACAGCCAAAGCAGTGAAAAATCTGCTTTTCTTCGCTCACCGTGAATGAAGGTGTTTTTTCTGTATGGAAAGGGCACAATCCCACGTAGGTGCTGCCACGCTTGCGCATCGACACGTAGGAAGCCACCACCTCCAGAATATGAGCAGCTTCCCTGACTTCCTCAATGACCTCTCGAGTTAGTACTGTCGTCACTCAGGAATCTCCATGTCCCGCATGCACATCCAGAATAACAGGCAAATCAAGGGACAACCATTCGGCCTGAGTCACTCCTTGAGCTCCACCACAGTTACCCCTGTTCCCCCCTGAGATTGCCGTTCGTGGCGAAATCCCTTCACCAGGGCATGATCCATCAAGAAACCGTGCACTGCCTGCCTGAGCTTGCCTGTACCATGTCCATGGATAACGTAAATTGAGGAGCAATCTTCCAGGATAGCCTGATCTATTGCCTTGTCCAGCTTGGCCAGGGCTTCTTCAACTCGCAGCCCAACCAGGTCCAGATGGCGATTATAGCCATCCCTGGGCTGAAGCATGAGCTTAATGCCGCTGCTGCTTGGGCTATGCTTGTCCTCATCTGTAGCCAGAACTTCCAGGTCTGTTGCTGCGACTTCCACTCGTTTCTGTCCTATCTGGACCTCAGCACGCCTTCCCCCTTCCTTGAGTCGCAGAATGGTGCCTGTGGCCGCCGTACTGCTCAACCGCACCCGCCTTCCTGCCGCAAAAGGTGGCAGGACCGCAGACTTCTCTGGTTTTGGCTGCTTCAAGACAGCACTGACACTCTCTTTAACCTGCTTCAGCCTTTCATGAGTTTTCTGGGCACCAGGAGCACCTGACCGCTGGAAATCGCTGATCATTGCTCTAATTTCTTTGTCAGCTTCAGAAAGCAGCAGGCTTGCCTGCACTCTGGTCTCTTCCAGGATTGCTTCCCGTTGTGACTGCAGTTGCTCCTGTTCCCGGGCAAGGGCGCTCCGAAGTCTCTGCAGCTGTTGCCGTTCTTTTTCCAGCTCAACCAGCTGACTCTCAGCCCGGCGCCTGGCCTTTGCCAATCCTTCAATAAGCTCAACCGTCCAACGGCTGTTTGGTTCTAGATACCGTTCGGTGCGCTGCAGCACCCTGCTCGGCAGAGAAAGGTCAGCAGCCACTTTCAAGGCATTGCTGCTGCCAATCGTCCCATAAAGCAAACGATACGTGGGGCGGCCAGTTTCTCCATCAAACTCTACCGCAACATTCTCCACATTAGCACGCCCAGCCCCGTAAGCCTTGATCAAGTGGTAATGGGTGGTGACCACCGCAAATACTCGCCTCTCCAGCAATTCGTCCATGACAGCAAGGGCGAGGGCTGCCCCCTCGGCCGGGTCGGTCCCTGTGCCAATCTCGTCAAACAGTACAAGGGTGTCGGCATCAGCATGCTGCAGTACTTCAACTATTCTCTTGATTCTGGCAGAAAAGGTGCTGAGATGTGCCTGCAGGTCCTGTTCATCGCCAATTTCGGCAAAAATATTGCTGAAAACTGGCCATTCACTGCCTTCGGCAACAGGCACGTGCAGTCCTGCCTGTATCATAGCACCCAGGAGTCCTAGGGTCTTGAGAGATACAGTCTTTCCCCCTGTGTTGGCCCCGCTGATGATCAACATGCTCTTTTCTCGCGACAGCTCGAAATCATTGGCCACGACGATCATCCTGCTGTCGTCTCTCTTTTCTCCCTGGGGGTGCGGCAGGCAATCTCTTAATACTGCAGGCAGCCCGCCGGGCTCTTGCGCCTTCTCCTGGAGGATGAGAATGGGGTGGGCCGCCTCCTTCAGTCGTATCCTCTGGCCATTATTGAGTTCAGGTTCTCGTCCGCCCAGGAGACGACTGAGGAGCACTTTGGCGTGCACGGAGTCGATATGGCCCAGCCAGTATTCATTCAGTCTGAGTATAGAGGCCTTTCCCAGAACTTTCTCCGTCAGTTGCCGCAGGATGCGCGCTTCCTCCTCTTTTTCCAGTGCCCGCGCCCGACAAAGTTTATTGTTGAGTGGTACCGCACTCAGGGGCTCCACAAACGAGGTGGCTCCCTTGTGAGACGTATCGTGTACTATTCCCTCTATTGCTCCTCGAGCCTCGCTCCGCAGAGGAATAACCAGCCGATCGTTGCGGACGGTGATGAGCTTGTCCTGAAGTATCTTCTGAGAAGAAAGACGGTCTAGAAGCTCGCTGAGTTCTTTATGGAGCTGTTCCCTGACAGTAATAATCTCACCCCTCAAACGGGCAAGTTCAGGGCTGGCATCGTCTCGGATCCAACCTCTGTGATCCACAGTTTTATTGATTGTCTTCAGGAGCTCGGCAAGTGGCTCCAGCTGCTCCAGGAGCTCCAACAGTCTATGGTAGCGTTCGGCACACTGCCTGGCCAGGCTGTGAAGTCTCTGGGTGGCCTCTAGAGTAGAAGCAATTTTCAGAAGACTTTCTGGCTGAAGGCTCTGGCCGCTTCCCTCGACCTGCTCCAGAATATCGCCCACTGGCTCTATGCCGAACAGAGGCAAGTCATTGCCAACCTGCAGATATTCTTTAAGCTCGCTTACCTGAGCAAGCAGCTTTTCAATCTCCAGTCTGTTATCGCCAGGGCGCAGTTCAGCGCTTCGCCGTCTTCCTGGTTCACTGCGGCACAGGGCTACCAGACATTTTACAATAAAGGGAAATTCAACTACCCGTAGAGATTGATAGTCCATAGTACTCCCCACGGGGAAAACTCTTCTTTTCTCCGTGAAGCCTGCAGGTGCGAAGAATCATGATCATGCTCTCGTTGGCAGCGTACAAGAAACCTGGCAAACCTGCCTCCTGTAGATGCGAAATGATTTGAGATGGGAGAATTTCAGAAGTGGTTCAGGTGAAGGAAATCTGTTTGCCCATTGCGCTGAACAATGCCACATCCCCACGGAGATGCTGCCAGTTACCACATCGGCTGTGCTCATCTGCCTTCCCTGTCGTACTAACTCGGTAACAGATGCTACTTTGCCGTGAGTTTGGATTTTACCAAGGCATTGACCCTGGCACCGTCAGCCCGCCCTGCCAACTTTGCCATTGCCGCCTTCATGACCTTGCCCATGTCCTTTGGCCCGGTGGCACCCACATGGGCAATAATCTCGTCGAGCTCCCGTGCTAATTCTTCCTCTGACAGCTGCTCGGGCATAAATCTCGAGAGGATTGTCAATTCTTCCTCCTCCACAGCCGCCAGGTCTTGCCTTTCTGCCAAGCGATACTGCTCTATGGCCTCGCGTCTCTGCTTGATCTGAGTAGCAATCACTTTCACTATTTCTTTATCTTCTAGAGGACGCCGCAGCTCTTTTTCTCGTCTCTTCATTGCAGTCAGCAGCAAGCGTAAACTGGAAGTGGCTCGTTTGTCCTTGGCACGCATGGCATCTTTGAGTGCCGCGGCAATGTCGCTTTGCAGTGTCATGGTGTCTGTCTCTTGATGCAGGTTAGCCAACCCTATGCAAGCGTTTCCTGAAATGGCTGCAGGCCGAACGTGGCTGCCGGCAAGCGCTGCTTGCTGAGGCAATGATTTCAGACCTTTTCTTTTGCCCGTCAGGGATTTTAGTTGCAATCAAACTTATTATTTTAATCGCTTTTCTGGAAATGTCAACAGATGCTCTCTGGCCCAAATCCACCGCCACGATTAAGGCGGATCGATTTTTGACCACATTGGTGTTAGCATACAGGCTCACTTATGGACGCGAGCTGTTTCGATAGCTCTATCCGGGCATGAAATG
>JAFDGZ010000027.1 GCA_019309045.1 Deltaproteobacteria bacterium
ACCAGGCAGGGCCAAAGGTTGGACCCTGCCTTTTTCTAGCTGAACCGAAAGAGGCATTTTTTCAATCGGATGAGCCGATTAAATACTGGCAGCGAACCGCCTCTGGCCATGTCACTGGAACAACATTAGTTGAAATCTCTGAAATGCACCACCTTGGAGCTCAGAGTGCTGTTTGCAGTCATATAATCGCAGTGTCTTTTCTTTGCCATCTGCCTTTCGTCGCCTGCAAGCTTTGGCGGAACCGGCGCAAATGTTCCTGGCAAGCCAGTTACCAGGGAAACACCAGCCGGTGAAAGGCCTCAGCCAGTTCGAAGTCTTCTCCCTGGGCCATCTCCCGGCACCTCTGGCGCAGCCAGCCATCGAGATCTTCAGGATTGGGGAAGCCCTGTATCTGGCTCTGGTGGCAGCGCAGCGCTGCTAGTTTGAGGGCAAAGGTGTCAGTGATATCCGAGCGATAGTTTATGTCTTCCGCAGCCCAGAACAGTATCTCCTCTACTTTGTGGGGCTCCAGACCTTCCTCGAGAAGGTCTGGATACGACAGATGATCCCTGGCATAGGGAAACACTGCATCCAGGGTAACCTGGCCGGCGATGCGGTGGTCACGATGCCACAGGTAGCGCCGATAGGGATCCAGGGTGACCACCACCCTGGGCCGAAAAATGCGCAGCCAGCGAACAATTTGTTTGCGAAATTCCGGGGTGTCTTCCAGGCCTTGGTCAGGATAACCCAGAAATACCACCTCTCTGACTCCCAGGATCTCTGCAGCAGCAAGCTGTTCTTTCTGTCTGATCTGCGCCAGTTGCTCAGGTTTGACGCTGCGGTCCGCTGTACCCTTGTCGCCGTTGGTGCAGACAAGGTAGGCAACCTGCTTGCCCTGCCGCACCCAGCGAGCCACTGTTCCGGCCGCCCCGAATTCGGCGTCATCTGGATGAGCAGTAACCACCAGTACGTCAACTGTCTCTTTCATCCCGACCTCCCGCTATTGCTTGCTCCGCGAAGGAAAGCTTGTGAATAGAAGCATGGACTGCTACGACGTGCCTGCAACCTGCTCAACCAGCATTGGAACCGGCTGGTCGGCTCAGTTTCTCACAGCATGGTATTCCCTGAACACCGTGCGGTACTGCTCTATCATTGCTGTGGCTACGCGCGCCCAGCTGTATTGCTGCACTGAGGCACGGATCTTCTCGGGCGACAGAGTGTGCCTCCTGGCAATGAAAGAGTCGATGCCGCTTGCCAACAACCTGGCTGAACCGTTGCCCACTAGATGTCCAGTCTCGCCCTGGCGCAGGACGTCTTCCATGGCTCCCACCCGGGTGGCGACCACAGGCGTGCCCGAAGCAAGAGCTTCCAGGGCCACAAGGCCGAAGCTCTCATAACGGGATGGCAGTACCAGAACATCTGCAGCACTGTAGTATGGCGGCAGATCAGTTTGTGGCAGACTACCAGTAAAAGTTACCCGCTGGTGGATTCCCAGCTGGCGGCAAATTCTCTGCAGGTTTCGGGTCTCTGCTGTGTCCGGGCCGTCGCCACCAACTAGCACCAGTCGCAGCCACGGCAGGTGCTGCAGGTATTTTACCGCCTCCAGCAGCCTTTCTATGCCTTTCAAAGGAACAAATCTCCCCACATACAGGATGATTGCTTCATCCGGGTCAAAAGCAAGCTGCTCTCTAGCGGCAAGTTTGTCAATTGGCCGAAAAATATCAAGGTTTACGCCACAAGGAACCACGTCAACTGCCTCGGCGGCAACATCATAGTGCTGTTGCAATTGTTGCTTTTCACTGTCTGTGGCCACCAGGATGCGCTGGCAAGTTTTCGCCAGTCGCATCTCAGCGTCTATGCGAAGCCGTGGTTCTCTTTCCTCAGCAGTTGCACCGTTTTTCATGGCAGCAACTGTGTGAAACATGAACATATGAGGTATGAGCCATCTTTGCTGGGCCATCTGTCCCACTTCTCCCGAGAGCCAGTAGTGGCTGTGGATGATGTCATAGGAAAGAGATTTTTCCCAGCGCAATCGATCCATCTTCTGGAAGAACTCGTCCAGATGGCTATAGAGAGCCATTTTGTCCTCTGGGTTGCCATTGCCTGTTTTCACATGGAGCAAGCGCACATTGTCAGCCAGTGTGACGCTCTTGCCACTGCCGCCACCGTGGTGCCGAGTATAGATGTCCACCCGATGACCGCGTTTGCCCAGTGCCACTGCCAGTTCCTGGACATAGACGCTCATGCCTCCCGTGTCCCTGGTTCCCAACCTGCCTAGAGGGCTGGCGTGAACACTCAGCATGGCTATTTTCAACGTTTTGGTGGGCAAGTGAATCACCTCGGGCCAGCCTTTCAGTCAACTGTGATCTTTTTTCCAGCTGCAGCAAAACAGAGCCGCCCCTGCCTGCATTTTTGCTCGACTACCAGGTCACTCAAGAACAATCTCACATCTGTAGAGGGGAACAGGCTTGCCTCCAAGACGCCGTTTATAGGGTTCGTTTCCCTTGAGAAAATCGTATATTTTTAAGCCTCGGCCAATACTGTCTCGGATGCTCAAAATCTTGCTGAGCAAACCAACACTGAGGGAACTGAATCTGGCATCATAGCCATTGTTGTAGAGATAGACCCTGGAATTGTAGTCGAAACACATGGCAGCGGCTGCAGCCTCACCGTCGATCTCGAGAAAAAAGAGCTTCAGCAGGCGAGCCTCTGCCATTGCCTCTGCAAGCTCCCTGAAATATGTCCTCATCTGTTCAGTCATAAAAGCGGCCTTGTCCGCCCTGCTCAAACCAAACAGAGCAAGGAAGATCTCCATTTTTTCCCTTACCTCACTGACTTGCTGCACAAGATGGAAATTGACCTGGCCACTGTTGTACAGCCGTCGCAGCTTCCTTCTTGTCTCATGCCGTTCCTTGGCAGTGAGCTGCTGCAGAAAGTCCTCCCAGGTCGGCGGCAGCATCAGCTCCAGGATGACGTCTTCCTGTCGGCTGCTAACCTGGCATTTCTCTGCAGCGGCCCTGGCGGCCAGCTCTGTGAGCACCATGGACTCCGGCCGCACCAGCCCCAGGTTCAACCGGTTTACCCCCTGCTCTCTGAGGTACTGCAGCAATACCTGAAAGAATTGCTGTCCCTGCCCCGGGGCAACCACGAAATCCAGGTAGTCGCATACGTCAGGATCACCCAGGAAGCGGGCCTCCTGTGCCTGCACTACAATGGGTGCCATACCGATGGGCTCCTCCTCGCAACTCACCAGGCAGATATGCGGAGGCAGCCCCTCGGCAAAAATACGCCACCACACCTGCAGCCATGGCGGCAGTACAAAAGGGCACTCCCACCTCAAAGAGTAGGCAGCATTGCGCCAGTACGAGTCGAGACCCTCCAGGGTCTCCAGCTTCACAGAGTATTGCTTGCCTGCTATTTTCAGCTTACATCCCCCCTGCAGCTGTTCTCAGGATTTGCATCTGCTCCATGGTGACAGCAGCCTAAGACTTCAGGCGCCAGCGAGGTCCCTTCTCTGTATCTTCCACAAGGATACCTGCCCGCGCCAGGCACTGGCGAAGTTCGTCGGCCTCCCGCCACTTTCTCGCCTCTCTGAATTTTTGCCGCACAGCGAGCACTTCTTCCACCAGGGGCGTCAACCACTCTTCTCTGTCCCTCGGCAAGCACTCCAGTCTCAGGCCGACAACCACCATGAGATCCCGCAAAATCTCTCGTGCCTGGGAGATTGCCTCTTCACTCTCCAGAGCCTCTCTAGCCCGCCATATTGTGCGGTCGAGCTCCAGGAGGGCATTGGTCACTTCCCTGGGCCGATGCCCTGCCATGGCAGCATCAAAGGCATCCTTGATGGCATGGATTTTCTCCCAAAATGAATCTCCCTCGTGCTCCAGGTCCCGAGCACCAGGTACCATTGCTGCAGTCGCTGCAGTGCCATTCTTCGCCAGTCCCTTGCCCCGCAATACATCCAGGGGAAAAGACTCTCCCGTTCGAAAGATCAGCTGCTCAGTGCCGCGCCACAGGGTAACTGTGCCGATGCCCCTGATCACTGCCTCGTTCTTGGCAAGATTCATGAGACAGGCAGTATGCTCATCCAGACCCAGAACAGCTACCTCTTCCGGCAGCAGGCCCCGGAGCTCTGCAAATCGGCGCTGTCCCATGAAGCAGCAGCTGGTATCATGGCTTCCTCCCTCTGCATTGTTCCAGTGGGGGATCACCACTAGATTGAAACCGAAAGGTGCCAGGAGGTCCAGGCCAGCCACCCAGTGCAAGTCTTCACCCACTTTGTAGATTTCATAGACCGGCAGGGTATAGCGCCCCACTGTCAAGGCCGCGGCACTGGCTGCTACCAGGCAGCCGCCTTTTTCTACTTGCTCGAGAAGTATTCCTGGAATTGGCGTCTGTTGCCACTGGCGAACCGCATAAGTGGGACTGCCAGGACCAATCAGAATGAAATTGGCATGCCGCAACTTGTGCAGCGCCTGCTCCAGTTCGTAGAGAGAACTCGTCTCCTTTGACTTGAAAGAAGCCACCTCCAATGGTTGCTGAATGCGGTTCTGGAAGTATTCCTTTGCTCGCCGCGATATCTCGTCCACATTGAGCTGGAACCCGGCGGGTGTATCCAGGAACACCGCCCGAGGTGGCTCTGGCACCCTTTTAAGGAGTTCTCTGTGGACTGCCACCATGGTGGCAGTCAGCTCTCCCGAACCCATGAGAGCAATGGTTCCTTTCCCTGCAACCATACTCGACAGTGCTCCCCAGCTGAGTTGCCTATGTCTCGCTCGAACATCCGATAAATTGCAGCTAATGTCAAAATACTACAATCCTGGTCGGATTGATTAAATTAAGTCTTTTTTCGTTGACTGTAAAGGGTTATTCAGGTTAGCAGGACTGGAGCCATCCGGTTCCCTGGTGCTCTTCCAGAGATTTCCTGCTAGTAGCGGGCGGCTGCTAATGGGCAGAACCCCGGATGATTGTCTGTTTTACTGTAATGTCTCAATCCCCTTCCTTGCCCTTTTTCCAATGCATGGTCTGACACGCCACCCCGAAGACGACCAGCACCGCATAGAGCATCCAGGTGAAAATACTGTTCCAGTACAAGCCCCCCACCAGAAGGGTGGCACCAGCGAGTGAGGACAGCGCGATCAGGGCAAAATCAAAAAAGAAAAGCAGCAGCGCTGCTGCCAGGCTGCCGCCGCCTGCTACCGCGACCAGAGTCCAGCCAGGGCCCATGAGGCCAAAAAGAGAAAAGAGAAAAATCAGCAGATAGGCCCCCATGATAAACCCCGCTATGCCCACAGCCAGATGCTGCGCCAGTATGGCCAGCAGCACACCTGCAAGTCCGGCAGCCAGGGGGACAATCACCATGAGAAGCGGGGAATGGCCGACCATGAACTGACTGGCCAGATTGGAGGCGAAGATAAACCCAGCCGCCCCCACAAAGATCCAGTACAGTTGGCGTCCCATGGTGAGCAGCGCCAGGCCTACAAAAATCGCGGGGATATGCATGAGTCTACCTCCTGGTGAGAACTATTATGGGGGATTCTCTTGCTGAAATCCAGCTCGCAGAAAGGGTACGGTTCACACCCAGGTTCTGAAGCCCGTTTCGGCAAGGGGCTGCGGCTAAGGGAAGAAAGACGACACTGGCAGCTCTTTAACCGTACGGGGATCGCGGCCGTGGCCCTTGTGGCGGTAAGATGCCGCTCCCGCAGGAGTTGCAGTTCCCACTTTGACATGCTTGGAGGCTTCCACCCCTGGTCTGCATTCTGGTTTTGCTTTACTTGGAGCCGTTATGGAGGATCATCCTTCTGGGGCTTTGCGCCCTGGTCTAAAGCACAGCGGTTGATGGCAAAATGAAAATGCACCCCCTTCACTAGCCGATTGCTGGCAGCTAAAACCTCAAGGCTGAGCCAGCGGCCAGTACTACAATGGCGCCATGGCGCAGTTGCTTGCCGCAATAGATAACAACACAGGACAACGCAGGCTGAAGCCTGCGGCTACCAACTTGTTGCCGTGCCTCCAGTTCCCTCTCCGCCTGGTTGATGGTACTGGTTATCAGGTGCACTTTCATTTTGCCATCAACCTGTAGCCCTTCAATTGCACAGGTCACCACAACAAGGCATCGAAGCGATTGAAGCACCACGAACAGTATGCTGCCCGGACAACAATGTCTGCCCATGTCAGAAATAACCACCCGGTTGCATCTACTCTATGTCGTATTCTGCCTCGGTGAGGAGCTGCAAGAGTCTTCGCCGCTGAGGCGTGCGTTCTGGCAGAAAAAGGGGCTCGCATCGCTTGATGATTGATTTGCGAGAGACCACTGCCGCAGCAAAGGCTAGACAGGTAGGTTCGCCGCAGTCGCCGCAATTGGTGCCCGGAAGTTCCTTGAACACTGCCAATGGCCCGAGCCGCGCTTGTTTGCGCAGCACCGGAGTTATGGATTCCTTGCGGTCATGGACGTCATTTATCAGGTTTCTGAGACAATCGCAGATTTTGCGGGCCTCGCTTTCGGACTTCACTGCTGTCACTGTAATCTGCCGCGGTCGAATGGCTACAATGTGTCCCTCCTCCATGTAGTTGAGCTCGTCGTGGCCATGGATGTAAGTGCAGCCGCGGATTTCTGCCGCCAGATAAGGCAGCAGTTCGCTGATATCCTCTGGGAGGTCTATGATGGCGTTGAACTTGGTGGAGGTGGGCATGCACTCGATATTGAGCAGGTGCATATTCACTCTATCCAGCAATGGCATAGCTGACCGCCCCCTGTGAATTTCCCTAGCCGCCTGCACCGGCCTGGTGGCTGAGGGTCTCGTAGGCTCTTTGAATTTCCTGAAACTTTTCTTTGGCAAGCTCTTGAAACTCCTCTCCGAGGTGAGTGACTCGATCCGGATGATACTTCTGGGCAAGCCTTCGATATGCAGAGCGGATCTCTTCAGCAGTCGCTCCGGGAGCGAGACCAAGAATTTCGTAGGGATCCCTTTCCTGGCGCCGCCTTTCGGTTGTCCCATCGCCCGCCTGGTGAGCTCTGCCGGCGCCGCTGCGGTATGAGCTCCCTGTTTGGCCATACTCTGCCTCTGGTCTGAGTCTCCTGAACAGCCAGAAGGCCAGGAACATGAGCAAGATGTCATCAGTCCATCCCAGACCCAGGATGGAGTCGGGGAAGGCGTCTATGGGGCTCATGAAGTAGAGCAGGCCCAGGAGCAAAGGCCAGTAGCGTTTCAACCAACTCATGTTATTTCCCTGCTGAACAACAGCCAAAGAGGATGTCCTCTCAGAACAACATCCTCCATCAGTCAAAAGTGTTCCTATTCGAATGGACGCCTGTGAATGCCGAGCTGGCGCCAGAATTCACCGCGAAACTTGCGAGCTGTTCCCAGATTGACCTCCTCGATGCTCAGCTGTTCTCGCCTGTCCAACTCTACTGTAACCCAACTTTCTAGATTGTCCAGGCTGCGGAACCATATTCTGAAATCATCTTTCGTGACCAGTTTGGGTGGTTGGACAATGAAACTGTGACCGCCATGCTGTCGATACACCCGGCCGCCAATGCGGCTGTTGAAATCAGCGGTATTGATCCCCACAACCGGGATAAAATTGTCAAAAGCACGTACCAGGGCTCCATATTTCCAGTGGCCCCTGAGAAGGGGGAAAATGGCTTGATTTATAATCAAGTCAGCACCACGGTCCGTGAGAAGCCTTGCTGCTTCCGGCTGGCCCCAGAAATCGAGGCAGACTGGAATGCCCAGGCGCCCAAAATCTGTTTTGAATACCGGGTAGTCCCCGCTTCCAGGCGTGAGACCCATGCGGTCACGTTCCAATCTTCCCAGGTTGTATTTTCGTTGGCGCCCTACCAGGTTGCCATGCCTGTCAAAGAGCGTGGCTGTATTGTACCACTGGTTGCCCACCACCTCAATGAGTCCAGCAACGATGTAACAACCGAGTTTTTTCGCCATCTCCGCCACCACCTCATCTCCGGACCAGGGAAAGTACTCGGGCAAACAGGCAACGTCCACCTCCCTGCCGTAGCATTTCTCCAGCAGCCTGATGGCATGTCCTATGTTTCGAGGGTCGGCTAATTCTGGATAGGGTTTGGCCTGGACAATAGCAACTCGAACTGTCTCTTTCATATGACCTCAACTTTCCGAATCGTCTGCAGTGTGCTTCAGCGGTCTGACTAAGGTTGTTCAGCTCCAGGAGTCACCGAGAGCTCGAGCTTGGCCACGTAGGGAAAGTGGTCCGAAGGATAGCGGCCCTCCACGTTTTCATCAGCCACTACTGCGTCTACTACTACTATTTCGGGTACCACCAGGATCCAGTCGATTCTTCCTTTCTGGGGGATGCCTGTGAAGCCATGGTGAGTGTAACTCCTCTCATCTTCCTCCCTGCCCAGGACCTGCCAGGTGTCCACGAATGGGCCATCAGGGAGAGTAAGCACCTTGTGAACCTCAGAGCCCGGCATGTCGTTGAAATCCCCCATGAGTACTATCGGCTCCTCTCTATTGACGGACCAGTCACGAATAATTTTCGCCCCTTCTACCCTGGCCAGTCGCGAGATGTGGTCGAGATGGGTCACCGCACACCACACTCTCTGGCTGTTATCTCTCATCTCCAGGAGCACGTAACTCAGCATGCGCGGAAAGGCAGAATCCCAGCTCTTGCTGAGGTGAACATGAGGTGTTTCTGACAGCCAAAACTCTCCTCCTTCAACAGAGAGAAAATGATCTCGGCGAAAAAACAGGGTGGGATACTGGCAGTTGTCGTCCCAGTATCGCCAATCTGCAGAAATCTGGTAATCCTGCAGGTGCTGGCTCAGGTAAGAAAGCTGCGAGGGCTTGCCTTCCTGGGTGCCGAGCACATGCGGGCTATACTTCCTGATGGTCTCGAGGAGTATTTCACAGCGGTTCGCCCAGCAGTTGTCGCCGTCAAATTCATTTTCAAAGCGGAGATTGAAGGTCATGACTCGCAAAAACAACTCCTTTCTCACCTGTGGAAAATTAGGCGCTCGTGGCAGGATTATATATAACTCCAGCACGATGCCGCAAGCGGTAGCGACCAGCCCATATGGAAACTTTCTTGCTATCAGAAGCTAGCAACTGGTAATAAGGGTAGTGCCGACAACAATCTTTCCTGGCAGACTGAAACCTGTGCGAAGAGAGGCAAGCAGTCTCAGGCCATGCACTCAGATACATCAGCAGCTCATCCCAGTCCGACCCGGGCAGAAACAACTGGCCGTGAAATCATTGGTTGGTGCTTCTACGACTGGGCAAATTCAGCCTTCGCCACCACGGTGCTTGCTGCAGTGCTGCCCATCTATTTTGCATACATTTTCCCCAAGCAGGGCCTCTACCTTGGACTTCCTGGGGGGCCAGGCTGGATCACCCGGGCTCCCTCGCTCTGGGCCTATGCAGTGTCCCTATCCCTGTTGCTGGTGGCCCTGAGCAGTCCGCTGCTCGGCGCCATAGCCGATCGCACCGGTGCAAAGAAGCGCTTTCTCGCCTGCTATGCCTTTACTGGGGCAGCTTGCACCAGTCTCCTCTATCTGGTGCAGAAAGGTGATGTCTGGCTCTGCCTCATTCTGTTCATGATAGCCAACATCTGCTTCGCCGGGGGCAATGTCTTCTACAATGCTTACCTGCCGCAAATGGCTGAACCGGAGAAAATGGACCGCCTGTCCGGCTGGGGTTTTGCCGCCGGCTACCTCGGCGGTGGCCTCTTGCTCGCTCTCAACCTGCTCATGGTCAAGAATCCTGCCCTTTTCAACATACCAGACCCGCTGTTGGCCACACGTCTGTGCTTTATTTCCGTGGGACTGTGGTGGGCCGTATTTACTATACCCACACTTGTCCTGGTCAAAGAGCGGGCCCCACTGCCGCCAGCATCGGACGACAATGTATGGCGCTGCAGCTTTCACAGACTCCGGACAACCCTGGCCAAGATTCGCAGCTACAGCGAGCTCTTGCGCTTTCTCATTGCCTTTCTCATTTACAACGACGGCATTCAGACAGTGATAGTAATGGCTACCATTTTCGGGAAGACTGAACTGCAACTCAGCTCCTCTACCCTGCTCACTACCCTCTTGCTCATCCAGGTCATTGGCATACCCGGGGCAATTCTCTTCAGCAAGTTGGCAGACTGGTTCGGAGCCAAGTTTGCTCTGATGCTCTCTCTGGTCGTCTGGACTGCAGTTGCCTGCTACGGCTTCTTTGTGCAGACGGCGGTGGAGTTTCTTCTGCTGGCAGCGGCAGCAGGTCTGGTGCTCGGCGGCAGTCAGTCTATAAGCCGCTCCCTATATGGTCGCTTCGTACCCCCGGCGCACAGTGCTGAATTTTATGGATTCTACGCGGTCAGTAACAAGTTTTCCTCCATACTTGGTCCCCTGCTGTTCGGCTTTCTTACAGATCTTACCGGCAACATAAGAATCGCGGTTCTCTCCATAACAGTCTTCTTCCTTGTTGGCATGGCCTTATTGGCGGGGGTGGACGTGGAAAAGGGAAAGCGGCAAAGGCGCCTGGGCAACGGTGAGGAGACTCACTCTCCGTTGCAGCAAAGTTGACAGCAGTTTGCCTGCGAAGAACTGTGCTCGGAATGTTTGCTGTCACGGCAGAAGTCAGCTTTCAGACGGGCGCCAATTTGGACTAGAGCGGAAATATCGAAGCAGCCATAATCATGCATCCATTGATGCAAAATTCGCTGCTGCTCCTTGTCAAGATCTTGAAAGGTTTGCTGGGGGGCTCCCGGGATCTCCAACTGGCCTGGCTCTTGGTGGTTGTTCTTTATGCTCAGCATTATGTGCAGCAGCAAACGATCCGCCGGGCTCGTCTGTGGATCTTTCATGTCGAGCATCATCACCTGCACGTCAAAGTCTTTTATACTGCAGTCCCAATATCTCTTCCACCTGAAAGGAAAACACCGCTGCATAAGGTCCATAAACCGAAGTTTGTGAGCGGTATTGTTCTCTGTCATGAGCACTCGGCCCCCTTCTTGGTAGTGTAATTTTTTATTTTTAGCAAATTTTCGCTTCGAAGCCCAGTGGAAAACGACATCCGGCACCACATGTTTCCTTTCGCGCCTAGCTGGCCCACGGCCGCCAGGCTGCAGATTTTATCCTGACACCCTGCTGATGAATTGCTGCACTGCTGCGGGAATCATCCGACGGATGAAAGGTTCTCTTTCGAACTCGGTTAGACTGCGAAACTCATAATAACGCGGGTGAGAGGGGTGCAACTCGGGCACCGCCGGTCTGCGCCCTTTGGGCCTGGATTCATACTGCGAGGCGAGTTGCACAATTGGCAGCCGTTGTGTTTCACTGGCAACCAGCCATCTCAGCCGATGCATGCATTCGAATCGCAATTGGTCCAGTAGAAAAATGGAGACATCCACCACTTCCATCTTGGTAGTCTTGTCTAGAGAAAAGAAATCACTGCCCTTCCCCAGCTGTCGCACCCCCATAATGAAATCATAGAGAAGAAAAATCCGCTGTTCCTCGGGCGAGACCAGGAAAGCAAGCGTTTCATCCGACAGGTCCACAATTCTGGTGGTTTCGTCGAGCTTGTCGCTAAAATGTCTGGCCCAGTTCTTGAAACCTCTGTTTGCTGCCTGCCTGAGTCTAACAGATTCGAGATGAATGATTTCAGCCATACTACTAGGCCACTCTCTTCGTCTGCCCACGGGTGCGGCTGCAACTCTGGCCTGGCATATCTCTATCTCTTACAGAAAAGGCTCGAGCCACTATAAGGCTGGCAATTGCTGCAGCGCCAAGTATCCATCCATTTCCCTGCCTTGCTTGCAGAGTTTGTCAGAGCCGCAGGCCAGGGCCGGCAATAAGTCACCTGTACGGCTCTGTCTATCAATTACCAAAGCCCTGCCAGCTTCTACTAACGTCACCAGGCACCCGGCGTCGCTCAAGGGGACGCTGTCCGTCTTTGCGAGCTATAGATGCGCCGTGCCGTTGGACTTAACGAGAGCTGGTTTGGGTGGGCTTGGAGATACTAGAGAACATGAGTTGTCCTGCATCTGTATAGCATGATCCTCCAAATAAGACAACATGATAATTTTCGACTTCCTCAATGCCTCCCAGTGGTCCTCCCCAACAATGATTCTGGGCTGCTCGACAATCCAGCCTTTGAATGTCCTGCAGTTCTAGCTTACCGGCCGGTCCACCAGCCACCCAGAAATGACGCCTGCTAACAGGCCTCTCTGATTGCCGCTCCACAAAGAGTGCCGACAGGGCAGCGTGGTCAGCAAGAGATCATTGGCCGCGCCCAGGCTTTGGAGCCAATTGCCTCAGATTATTGTCGCTACTATCTGCTGATCTATGATCGAAGATATATTAAATCGTCTTGATTCTCGTGTCGATGAAAGCAGGGCAAATATTTATTTGCCTTAAAGTCCAGTCTCATTCTTGACAGAGCAAGGCCGAGTATGAGAAGTTGGTGATCAACTGAAAATCGTTAGCTATTTTGCTGAAGGGGATCCACATGGTCGAGGAGATAGCGAAAAAGGTAATAGAGAGAATAGAAAATATGAGCAGAGCCGAAGATGAGTTCGAGGATGAGACTCTGCGTGAGTTTGCTGTTACCATTCAACATCTCCTGAAGAGGCACGCCCGCACGGAGGAGGTTCTGGCTCAGGCTGCCTCACTCTGTGCCCTGGAACAGTTCCAAAAAGACATGCAAAAACTGATAGATTACGCCAAACTGGGAGGCCTCAAGGAAAGAGAGGCCACCTTACTGGAAGTCCTGGATAAATTCGAAAAGGAGCTGGCCACTGCGGTGGCCACGAAAATCGACCAGTATGGCAGATCAGAGGAGGTGGCCAGCGAGATCACCGAGGCCATTCTCCTCCACCTGGAACCTACTCTCGGGCGAGGAAAATGGCAGGCCCGAGAAAAAAAAGCCATCCTCGAAACCGTCTCCCGCGTCATGGCAGGCTACCTGGTGGCAAAAGTGGAAATCTGAGAAGAAGCATCACTCGCTTGCCTGCCAGCCAGCTTCGAGTAGAAGGCGTTGACCGCTCCTGCTCCCTCGGATTCGAGAAGACGCAGCGCTGCGGTGCCCACTACGGCAATTTCCGCCTTGCCTTGCAAGAACTCCACGTCAGCCCTGCTGCTCACCCCGAAACCCACGGCCAGGGGTAGCCTGGTGGCCTCCCTGCATCTCGAGAGAAAATCAGTCACTTCAGAGGAAAAGGTTGTTTTGCTTCCTGTGACACCCTTGCGGGCAACACAGTAGAAAAAACCTCTGCCAAATGTGGCCAGGTAACGCAGCCGAGTGGGCGCAGTGGTGGGAGTTAGAATGAAAATGGGATCAATATTGCTCTTGTCTGCTGCCTCCAGGTAGAAATCGGCCTCTTCAGGAGGCAGATCTGCTACAATGGTACCTCTGATGCCAGCCTCAGCAGCCTCGGCAAGAAAGCGCTCCGCTCCTCTCTTGTACATGATATTGCAGTAGGTCATGAAAAGAAAAGGTATGTCAAAGCTGGAGGTAACTCGTCTGGCAAACTCCAGACAGTCAGCCACTCGAACACCAGCTGCCAGGGCAGCCTGATTTGCTTTGACAATGACCGGGCCGTCTGCAATGGGCTCCGAAAATGGAATCTGCAGCTCCATCAGGTCCACACCGGCAGAGACAATCTCGCCCACAAGATCAAGACTGCTCTGCAGATCTGGGTAGCCCACCACCACATGGGCCATGAGGAGGATCTTCTTTTCCCTGCATCGCTCTCTTATGTACTCTTCAAGCACGGTATGCCTCCGATTTCGATGCTATGAACGATTCCCAGCCGGAGTCGCCCAGGGCCTCAGCAATGGTAAATATATCTTTGTCGCCCCGGCCTGAGAGATTGATCACGACGATGTCTGCCTCACTCAGTTGATCCGCTTCCCTGAATGCCCCAGCAAGCGCATGTGCAGATTCCAGCGCTGGAATAATCCCCTCTTCCTTCATGACCAATCTCGTGGCTGCCAGGACTTCTCTGTCAGTGGCTGCTTCGAATCGCACCCTGCTCTCCTCGGCGTAGGAGGAAAGAATAGGAGAGACGCCGATATAATCGAGCCCAGCGGCAACACTGTGAGTCTCCTGCATCTGACCGTCGTCATTCTGCAGAAAATAGGTCTTGTAACCCTGGGCAATGCCCACATCAGCATGATCAGAGGCAAGCCTGGCTGCATGTCTGCTGGTATGCAGGCCTTCGCCGCCGGCCTCTACTCCTACGAGCTCCACTTCAGGATCATCGAGAAAACCACTGAAGATACCAAGGGCATTCGAGCCGCCGCCAACACAGGCATAGACCCTGGTGGGCAAACGGCCGGCCTCCCGGAGTATCTGCGCTCGAGCTTCCTTTCCTATGATGGCCTGGAAGGAGGCCACCATCTCTGGATAGGGATGCGGGCCACAGGCAGTGCCCAGCACATAGTGGGTGGTGTCCATGTTGCCTGCCCAATCCCGAAGCGCCTCATTAATGGCGTCCTTGAGAATGCGAGCCCCATCGCATACAGGCACCACTTCGGCGCCCAGCTGTTCCATCCAGAATACATTGGGCCTTTGCCGAGCCACATCAACCTCTCCCATATAGACAGTGCAGGCGAAGCCGAACTTGGCAGCCATGGTGGCAGTGGCCACCCCGTGCTGGCCAGCGCCTGTCTCGGCTATGACGCGCGTCTTGCCCATTCTCTTGACCAGCAGCCCCTGTCCCATGACGTTGTTGAGTTTGTGCGCCCCAGTATGATTCAGATCTTCCCTTTTCAAATAAAAGCGAGGTCCGCCAAAGCGGCAGCTGAGGTTGTCACAGTAAGTAAGGGGGGTTGGTCTGCAGGAATAGGTTCTCATGAGCTGCTCAAACTCTTGCCAGAAAGATTGGTCTTCCTTTGCGGCTGCAAAGGCCTCTTTTAACTGTTCAAAGGTGGCACTGAGAATCTCCGGAATAAAGGCGCCGCCAAAGCGGCCGAAATATCCTTGTTTCGACATGTTCCCCTCTCAAGTCAGTATGGTCTGCCGAACGTTTTTGATGAACTGTCTCATCTTGTCGTGGTCCTTCACCCCAGGGCTCTTTTCTAGACCACTGCTGGCGTCTACGCCATAGGGTTTAGCCTTGCTGATGGCAGCAGCCACGTTTTCAGGAGTGAGCCCTCCGGCCACAATGATTCTGCCATACTGCCGGGCCTGCCGCGCCAGCTCCCAATCAAAGGTTGTGCCGGTGCCGCCGCTCATGCCGCTGACAAAAGTATCAAGGAGTAGAGCTGCCGTCACCCCTGTATAGGCGGAGAGTCCGGACAGATCTCCCTGGTTCCTTACCCGCTGCGCCTTGATGACCTTCTGGGCAAAGCGCCGACAGTAGTCCACAGATTCATTGCCGTGGAATTGCAGAACATTCAGGCCACACCAGGAGGCAGTCCTTGCTACTTCTTCAGCAGAGGCATTTACAAAAACACCCACTGTCTGCAAAAAAGGCGGCAGCTTGGCAATTATCTCCCTAGCCCTTTCGGGCAAGATTCGTCGGGGGCTCGCAGCAAAGACAAAGCCGAGGGCGTCAGCTCCCATCGTGGCAGCCGCCATGGCGTCCTCCAACCTGGTAATGCCGCAGATCTTGATGCGAACCACCTGCGGCTGTAGAGCACTCGAGCACACTGCTGTCTCCTCTGAATCATGATGCCGGACGGGTAACTGCGCTGGCCCTCAGCCTGCAACCCTTACCCTATCTGCGTTCGGGGCGCTGCTCTTCTGGAGGCGCCCAGTAGTTCTCTCAGCCTGTCCCCTGGCTCCTCTGCCCGCATGAGAGAAGTACCCACCAGAGCTGCCTGGACACCCATAGCTGCCAGTGATGCCAGATCATGGTGATCCTGAATGCCGCTCTCACTCACCACCAGCCGCTCGCCTGAAATCATGGGCATCAGCCTTTTTGTGGTGTGGAGATCGACCGCAAAGGTTTGTAGATTCCGATTGTTGATGCCGATAATCCTGGCCTCCGTTTTCAGGACCCATGCCAGTTCTTTCTCGTCGTGGACTTCCACCAGGCATGCCATCCCCAGTGAATGCGCCAGGTCCATAAGGGCCGGCAAGGTGTTGCTGTCCAGCAGGGCAGCAATGAGTAAAATCGCATCAGCACCAGCAGCACGGCTGGCCAAAACCTGAACGGCATCGATTATGAAGTCCTTGCAGAGAAGCGGCAGTGAGGTGGCTGCCCTGGCCTGGGTCAGGTAGTCGAGGCTGCCAAAGAAGAACCTTTTGTCGGTAATGACTGATATGGCTGCCGCTCCTGCTCTCTCATAAGAGGCAGCGATTGCTGCCACATCTAATCGGGACCTGATGATCCCAGCGGAAGGAGATCCCTTCTTTATTTCCGCTATCACTGCAGGCATGCCGCCCCGCCGCAGCGCAGCCGCAAAGTCGCGAACCGCACCCGCCCGCTCAGCTGCCTGCAAAAGATCTTTCTGCGGCACTCTCTTTTTCAGCCCGGCAACTTCTTCTCTCTTGGCTCTTGCTATGCGATCAAGTATCACTCTGTTAAACCTCTGAATAGCAGGAGTTCACACCCTGCTTCCGCCGCTGACCGCCTGCTCCCTGGCCATGCTAGTTGGTCAGTGCTTTCAGGTGTTGCAGCTTGTCCAGAGCCTGTCCCGAGTCTATGGCTTCGGCTGCCTGGGCAATCCCCATTTGAAAATCAGCGGCTTTTCCCGCAGCAACCAGAGCAGCAGCTGCATTCAGCAGCACCATGTTCCTGCGGGGCCCCGGCTGTCCATTGAGAATTTCCAGCACAATTCTAGCATTGTCCTCAACGTTTCCACCGCGGATCTCTTCGAGTGAACCTCGAGGAAGGCCAAAATCTTCAGGCGTAACCGTGTAGGTGCGTACCTGATCGTCCTTCAGCTCGCTGACTGTGGTGGGGCCAGTGATGCTGATCTCGTCGAGAGCGTCCTCACCGTGAACCACGAAGGCGCTGCGAGACCCTAGTTTTTGCAGGACCTTGGCCAGCAGTTCCGTGAGGCGTTCCTCGTAGACCCCCAGAACTTGCACGTTAGCCCCGGCAGGATTGGTGAGGGGCCCGAGGATGTTGAAAATGGTGCGGATACCGATCTCCTTTCTAGGCCCGATGGCATGCTTCATGGCACCATGCAGGGCCGGAGCGTACAGGAAGCCAATGCCAGCCTCGTCCATACATCTCTCCACAACCCGAGGCGGCACATCCAGGTTTACACCAAGCGCCTCGATCACATCAGCACTGCCGCACAAACTGGACACAGAGCGGTTTCCATGTTTGGCCACTCTGATACCGCATCCCGCCACTACAAAAGCCGTGGTCGTGGAAACGTTGAAGGTGTTTGTGCCATCCCCCCCTGTACCGCAGGTGTCCACAATAGTTTCCAGGTCTATGTTGATTTCCTCACGGTCAATGTTCACCAGAGAATTGCCCACTTTGAGCCTGGTGGCCTTGCGGCGCATGAGCCGGGCTGCCCCGGTGATCTCGTCCACTGTCTCACCTTTGAGTCTCAAGGCGGTAATGAACGCCCCAATTTGTGCTGGCGTGGCCTTGCCGCTCATGATGATATCCATGGCCGACTCCATCTGGGCCGCACTGAGGTCCACGCGTTCCACCACTTGTTTGATGGCTGGTTTCAACATGAAATTCCCCCTTTTTGACGCTTCTCTCTGCTGTCCAGCAAGCGGTTCTGCTGGCCAACCTACAGCAGCCAGCATTTGCTGCAAATTCCTCAGTTTCAATTGCTGGACAGGCATTGTTTGTCAATATTGTTCTCGTTTCTGTCGAGAGTCAGAAAATTTCTCAATATATTCATACCCTGTTCTGTAAGTATGGACTCGGGATGAAACTGGATCCCTTCCACCGGATATTGGCGGTGACGCACCGCCATGACCTCTCCATCTTCACTTTCTGCGGAAATTTCCAGGCAGTCAGGCAAAGAAGGACGGTGAATAGCAAGCGAGTGGTATCTGGTGGCAGTAAAGGGATCGGGAAGGTTGCGAAAGACCCCCTGACCGTCATGGCGAATTTCTGAAGTTTTGCCGTGCATGAGCCTGGCTGCATGCACCACTTCACCGCCAAATGCCACACCCAGCGCCTGATGCCCCAGGCATACTCCCAGTATGGGCATGTCTTGATAGAACCGTTTGATCAAGGGCACGATTATACCCGCTGTTTCCGGAGTGCCAGGACCTGGTGAGATCACCAGACGTTTCGGCCGCAATATTTCAACATCCTTGATGGTCACCTGGTCATTGCGATGTACTTGTACCTCCACCCCGAGAAGGCCAAAATACTGCACCAGGTTATAAGTAAAAGAATCGTAGTTGTCGATCATCAAGATCATTGCCCTACCTCCTTGCCCGAGGCGCCTCCTCCAGACCTGATACTGCCATCTCCAGGGCTCTCACCAGAGCCCTGCCCTTACTGACGGTCTCATCGAATTCACGGGATGGATCCGAATCTGCCACAATTCCCGCACCAACCTGAAAATAGACGCGTCCCCGCCGCATCAGGAGCGTTCTTATAGTGATGCAGAAGTCCATGTTACCGGTAAAACCCAGATAGCCTACTGCACCAGCATAGAGACCTCGCCTGGTGGGCTCCAGCTCATCTATGATTTCCATAGCCCTAACCTTGGGGGCGCCGGAAACCGTCCCGGCCGGAAAGCAGGCCTGCAGCACATCAAACATGTCCAGCCCCTGGGCGAGATCCCCCTCCACATGCGATACCAGGTGCATCACGTGCGAATATCTTTCCACAACCATCAGATCAGTAACCTCCACTGAGCCCACTGCAGCTACCCGCCCCACGTCATTGCGACCGAGGTCGACGAGCATGACATGCTCGGCGCGCTCTTTGGGATCAGCCAGGAGCTCCTGTTCCAGGAGGGCATCCTCCCTGTCATCCTTGCCCCGCGGCCTGGTACCAGCTATTGGTCTCAGGGCGATGCGGCCATTTTCCAGGCGAACGAGAACCTCCGGTGAGGCGCCCACCACCACATCCTCCCCAAAATGGAGGTAATACATGTATGGCGAAGGATTCACCCGCCGCAGTGCCCGATAAACGTTGAAGGGATTCACCTCGGCTTCTGTGTGAAAGCGCTGGCTCAGGACTATCTGAATTGCCTCGCCGTCAGTGATATACTGCTTGGCTCTCCTTACCATCTCCTCGAATCTCTGCCGTTCCATGTTGGCTGTCAAATGAATAGGTTCACAGGAAGAAACCATCTGGGGTACTGTCTGGATGGGCGAGCGCAACTGCTCGAGAGTATGCTCAATTTCAGCAGCAGCACGCTCATAGGCGCCGGCTCTGTCTTCACCCTCTCTCAAATGAACGTTCACAACAATCTTGATCGTCTGGCTCAGGTTGTCGTAGATGAGCAGCTGGGCAGGTATCATAAATATTGCATCCGGCATGCCCACATCATCCGGTTTGTCGCAGGGAAGGTGTTCAATAAACCTCACCATGTCATAGCTCAAATAGCCAACCAGACCACCAAAAAACCGCGGCAAACCAGGAATGTCAACGGCTCGAAAACCTCTGAGCAGATCTCTCAGGTAAGCAAAAGGCGAGGAGACCTCACGGATTTCGACACTGGCATTGCTGCAAAGCTCAACTCTTTTGCCAGTAATTCTTGCCAGGAGAATCGGCTGATGGCCAATAAAACTGTAACGCGCCCATTTTTCCCCTCCCTCCACACTCTCCAGGAGAAAAGATTCCTTCCCGGTAGCAACCTTCTTGTAGAGAGTAATGGGTGTTTCAGTATCACCCGTAATCTCGCAATATACCGGCAGAATGTTTCCCTGCTCGGCAAGCCGCAAGAATTCTTTCTTGCTTGGAAAATACACTGGCAACCCCTTTTGCCAAGCTGCTTGAATACAAAAAGCCGTGAGTTCATCTAGGTCCCACGGCTTTCTTCAACAAAAAAGCCGTGGGCTGAAGAGCTTACCCACGGCTTTGAACTATTGGCGAATTTTACGGCTCAAGGTCCAGGTGGTGGATAAACTCCTCCTTTTGTGCACCACCACCAGCGCCAATTGAAATAAGCCACGATTTCCTTGCTCAGTTCACTCATACCATGCTCCAGTTGCGCCAATGATACTAAAAATGGAGCACCAATGTCAACTGAAATGTGTCTCGCCATGCGACCACTCTGGTCGATATTTTGTCTGCACCAGATCGACGGCTTCCTGGAATTGCTGTTACTCAAGAGAAAATGAAGACTGTCGTGTATCAATCTATTGACTCCAGCCGCTATTTTTTATAAAGATGTGCATTTGCTACACCCACATTAAAGGAGCTCATATGGCAAGACACAAGAAGATCGAACGACGGAGAGAACTGGAACGGCGCAGACGGCGCAGACGGAAGCGCTTGAAGCTCCGCGCCAAGGGGTTGCTTCCGGAAGCCGAAAATACGAAAAAGCCCTGACCTCTGGAAGAGTTGAAGGCAGCCTCTGCCGTTTTGCAGCCCTTGCGAGGAATAATAGTTTTAAAATTGAGAATATCAGAATCTTTCTATCCAGGGATAACTATCTAGTCGTCCAGCTCGTCAGTTGCAGGACAGGCCGGACCATAGCCTTTGCAGCCTGCCAGATATCCTCCTTGAAGTCACCATCTAGTTGTCTGCCCGCCTGATAGGAGCTCTCTTTGCGGCCAACCGGGTCCTCCTGCAGGTGCCGTTTCTGGCACAAGAATTGCTTTCTGCTTCCACATACTCCAACTAAAAGGAAGATGCCCATGAAGCAAAAGACTCTTCTGCTGTTTCAACTTCTGCTGGCGGTTTTTGCCTTTTACTCTGTACTGAACTACACGGGCACAGCGAAGCTACTGCTGCCGCTCATTTGTCTCACTGCAATGTTTGTGGTCTCCAAGATCGAGAGCAGAATTGCCGGTGGCAAAACAGGGACTGGCAGTCAGAAGCAAGACGAGGCCAAAGCCGAAGAGGAAAAAACACAGCTCAAGCCGCTCGACTGTGTGTTGCGCAGCAAGAATATGTTGCTTCTCAAAGATGCAATACACTCTCTGCTGAAGGATTTGGGATTTGAAGTGGCCAGTTCCCCTGAAAATAATGGCGTGGACCGGCTTTGTAGAATAGCAGGGATAGACGCCACTTTCGGGCTCACTGTGTTGGGAGATGTTGCCGAAATTCGCAGCAACTGGGACAGATGGGATCTTCTGACGGCTTTTGACAACGGCAAAGGGGGCAAAAAGAGAGTTGTGCTCGTTGCCAGCAATAGTATGAAAAAGCAAACAGCTCCCAACCAGGGCTTCAAGAACTTTTCTCTCAGAGCACAGGAGGCCCTGGCAGCCAATGGCATCGTTGGCATGACCACCCTTACCTTTTACAAGATCTGTCTTCTCTGCCAGAAAAAAAAGGTCGATTCCAAGACGGTTTTTCGCTTGATCCACAATCACCCTGGTGGCGTCTTTCAACTGGAAGATTATGCCAAGCGATCTCACAAGGCTGCCTGAGCTTGAATATTGAAACGCCTCACTTGCTGCTGCTTCTCATGGCATTCCTTTGAAGCAGCAGCCACACCCCGCCAACGAGCTGTCCTTTGAGCGTTGTCGATTATCTCCAGAGCAACTCAACAGTCAGTGCCCCACTGCCGGGGTAAAGTCCTTGTGCCACCAGATCCTGACACCCGAAAATAAAACAAGGTGGGCAGCCCGGTCTGGCCTTCTTTCCCTTGGCTTGCAACCAGCCGTGGTGTATGCTGGGACCTCACCATATATTACTGAAGCAAACTTGCAGCAAGTGAATCTGAGGGCCAGATTTGTAATATCCTGCCTGTGAAAGTCCAGACTGTGAAAAAGCTGCACCTTCGCAAAAAGCTTTTCATTGTCGGCCTCATCTTCTTTGCAGAAGGCTTTCCCTTTGGTTTTCTCTGGGACACCTTGCCTGTTTATTTTCGCATCCACGGTTTGTCTCTTCGCGCCATCGGCTTCATGAGTATCCTGAGCCTGCCCTGGTCTTTCAAATTCCTCTGGGCGCCCGCGGTGGACGGCATTGGCCAGTACCGCTATTGGATGGGGACCTGCCAGCTGTTGATGGCCATCGCTGTTGCGGCACTGACATTCATCAGCCCGAGCAGCGGCTCTTTGCCGCTCTGGCTCTGTTTGATGACCCTGGCATTTCTTGCAGCCACGCAGGACATAGCCATTGATGCCTACAGCATTGAAATACTGGAAACCAGGGAAATGGGGGTGGCCAATGGCATTCGCGTCTCTACCTACAGAGTGGCTCTGCTCGTGGCCGGCGGACTCTTTGTGGCCTTCGGCGGCTGGGTAGGATGGCGCTGGTGTATTCTACTGGCGGCGTGTTTTATAGGTCTTTTTTCCATCTACAGTTTCTTGCTGCCCCCCATTCAAGCAAGCCGTGGCCAGGGCTCTGCCATCGTCATAATTGAGCCATTGCGGGACCTATTGAAGCGCCCCAGAGCCCTTCAGGTACTGGCCTTTATCTTTCTCTATAAACTTGGGGATATGGCCATGGGCCCCATGGTAAGACCTTTTTGGGTAGACCGTGGCCTGTCCACCACCGAGATAGGCTTCATTACCGGCACCGTCGGCATTGTAGCCTCAATTTCGGGAGCCCTGATTGGGGGCGGATTCACCAGCCGTTTTGGCATTTTCCACGGTCTCTGGTTTCTTGGCCTCTGGCAGGCCGTAAGCAACCTCGGCTACGCTGTAGTAGCCCACCTGCCGCAGACAGGGCACTGGGGCGTCTACTGCGCCTCCTTGATAGAATCATTCTGTGGCGGTTTGGGTACAGCAGCCTATCTGGCCTTTCTCATGAGCATCTGCAACAAGAGATGGGCAGCGACCCAGTATGCGTTGCTGTCAGCCCTTTTTGGCATCGCCCGCTCTCTTGCCGGCTCCTTGAGCGGCTGGGCTACAGCAGGACTCGGCTACGGCAGTTATTTCACCATTACCTTTCTCCTGGCTTTGCCTGCTTATCTGCTCATTATGACAGTGAGGCCCTGGTTGAATGAATGCACGCTGCCAGGGGGGGAAGGAGGAGAGTGAAAGGGGGGATGCGGAGTGGGGAATGCGGAACGGGGAATCCGGAACGGGGTGTACGGAATGCAGACCGAGACTGGCGGCCGGGTTAACGAAGCCTGTATCGTGAATCGGTTACTACGGCAGCGGCAAGAAAAGAACTCCATGCAAGTGGCTGCTTTACGACACAGGCTTGGTAACTCGAGCCATGGCCGTATCTTGATCGCGGCAGAATGCCGCTCCCATTAGATTGATACTGCTGTCTCCTCCCGTGAAAGGAGCGTGTCGTTGCAGTACTCGGCCGCGAGATCATTGCTTATCGGTAATAGTTACTGGTCATTTGCTGAGGTCCTGGCAATATGTGGGGAGCCGCTGGCCTCAGACTGCATTGTCCAGTCTTGAAGGCGGGGTTATAGGAGGCAGTTGGTGGCGTATGCTGACAAAAAATGAGCAGGGGCTGTCCTGGTCAATTTCAGCCATATTGCCGCGCATGCCTCTGGTGGCATCAACTAGGAGTACATTCGCATGGGGTGCTAGTTTTCGCTGCGTACAACCCAAAAATAGATGTTCACTGCTGCAATTACCACAAAACCCAGCACGAACATTATCAACTTGTTTTTTTCTAGATCCACCACGTTAGTCTTTTGTGCCGTCTCCTGGTAAAGAATGAGTCCCACCGGAACAGACAGCATTGTAACTATAGCCCTCTTCATACCCCGGATCAAAAATACTATGCAGCAGATGGCAATGATTCCAATAACCCATGGATTTTTGAAGAAGGTCACATAGTCAATCCTGGAGATCACGTCATTGATCGCCTGAAAATCATGGCTTTTCAGGGCCAGTATAAATTCGGACCACATGGAGGTTACCTCCCTGAAGTTCTGGCAGTATGCTGGTACACTTCCACCTGATTAGTGCCCACGTCACTCAACTAGCGTAAAGCAACTCTCATGCCAGCACGACTGAGCCCAATCCCAGGGTACCCAGCAGAACCTCCTGGTACAGGGAGGTAGGGAAAAATTGTTCGACTATTTTCCAGTAGAACTTTCGCCTTCAGAAGTTCGGTAGGTTCTCAATCTGGCAAGATCGAATGCATAATCGTATATATGGAGACCCTTCGACGCCACTACCATTTCACCATCTTCCACGCCGATTTCCGCAGCCATGTACTCTTTCAACAACTGAATGCCGCCCAGGTTGGCCGGGTATCCGTTCCAGGCGTCCCAGGAACGAAAGTATACGAAAAAGTGCAGGTGGTTGTCCTGAATTCTAGTGTCGATATGACGCAGGCAGGGGGGATCTTCCAGTTGCAGATCAGTAGGCATGCCCACAGTCATGATCATCTGGTTGTTTCTGAAGCCGTACTGCTTGTAAGTATCGATCACCGTCTGAATCTGGTCTATGCCCACTCCGCCTGCCAGCCGTTCACCGTAAGTGTAGTCTTCACCTGTGGCCTTCTCAGGGGTCATCAGGTAGGGCAGATAGTCGTCCAGGTAATCCTCGGCCACCGGATTGGGAATGCCAAGGTGAGCAGGGATATCTGGCAAAAGCGGCCGTACTCCCGGATGCTTGACGTGAACTGTTATATAGTCAAGCTCCAGCCTTTTCTGCCCGGCATAGGAGCCGCGGTCTATGATCCATTCCCGACCATGATCCAACAAGTTCCAGATGATCTGGAACCACGAATCAGGCAGTGTGGTAGCCTCGATAAAAACGGGTCTCAAAGTTCCTTTTGCCATCCCTCTCCTCCTTCGAAACATCGATAGTCCGTGTATCAGACACACCTGCAAAGCAACTGCCGCACCAGCCCGTCACCTCAAAAATGGGCCCAGCTGGAGTTCGCTCGGAGGTCTTCCCCGCCGCCAGAGAGCGGCTTTCTTCTGACTGATCTTTTCTGAATTTCAGGTGTCCTCGAGGCGAGACCAATACAGAAAACTCTCCGTCAGCAAGAGCCACCTCCTGCAACAGCATGGCCAAGAGGCGCACTCACAGTTGCCCCTGTGAAGCTGCGCCCAGATGGCGCTGCCATAAGAATGAACAAAGTCTTCTGCAGCTTTGTTGTGGCCTTGCTTCATACCGGGTATCAAGAAAAGAGCCTGGATTAAGCAACCAGGAAAGATGGCCGACCCGCTTGATCAGTGCTGCCAACTTCATCCCTCTGCCGCCATCTCCCCAGCAGGCAACTCCTCACGCTCCAGTACATTGCCCTGGACCCCCAATTTGATGGTGGTAAGCGGCACTGCTCTGCCACTCGCTGTCAGGGCTTTTTTTACTAGATGAACCAGGCCGCTGCAGCAAGGTACCTCCATATAGGCAATCGTCACCGCCTGGATTGTGTTCTCGGCCAGTATATTGGTTAGCTTTTCCAGATACAAGGATGTGTCGTCCAGCTTGGGGCACCCTACTGCCAGCACCTTGCCGTCAAGATATTGTTCATGAAAATCTGCTGCGGCAAAAGCAAAACAGTCAGCAGCAATCAGCAGGTGGGCATCCTGAAAAAACGGTGCATTTATTGGCAGCAATTCTATCTGAACAGGCCAGTTTCTCAGCAGGGAGTTTGATTCTCCCTTGCCAATCCGAGCGAGGGCTGAACTGTCGGGAACAGCAAAACTCATTGCTGACACACTCGGACAGGCAGCTTTTGCCTCGGCTGTTGGTTCTCGCCCTGATTTCCCCTTGAGCCTTTCCAGATGCTCCTTGACGGCTTCCTCATCAAACGGCTCTGCTTCTCTGACCACAACGGTCAAAGCGCCTTGCGGGCATTCACCCAGGCAGGCCCCCAGTCCATCACAGTAGCTTTCCTTGACGATCCGCGCTTTGCCGTCATGAATTTCTATGGCACCCTCTGCACAGGCGATAACGCAGTTGCCGCAACCGTCACATTTCTCTTCGTCGATCTCAATGATGTTTCTTACACTCATAACAACACCTCCGCCAGAATTTTGTAGCTTGATTCTAAGCCACAAATGGCATCCTGGCTTTGATTTAAGTCAAAGCCCCCCTGAGGTGTCTCGCTGAAAAGAAGAGTATCATGATTTTACCTGCTGGAACAGTGGTGGCTTGCCCCTGACCAACAGATTCACTTCTTCTGCCCTCCGTGGAGGCAAGTTGTGACGACTTCCAAAAATCAACTGGAGTGATTATAATTGACAGAGAGCAACTGCCTGGGAAGCCTTCAATAACGGCCAACTCGAAATTCAGAGTATCAGGGGGGATGACGATGACCATGGTAGAAGTGGTTCCTATTCAAGAGGTCTACTTGAAAACCGACCGGAGTTCAGGAAACATGGTTGTTCTCAAAGAACGTGAAGATGACAAGCGATACTTCATGATGTTTGTTGGCGACTCTGAATTTGCAGCCATTGCCAAAGAAAAAGGTCTTGTTGAAGCCAAACGTCCCCTTACCCATGAGGTCTATTTGCACATTCTCGAAAACACGCCTGTCGAATTCCTGCGCGTTGAAATTTATGATATGCGGGAAAACACTTACTATGCCAATATAGTCTTTCGGGCAAACGACGAGGAATGCAGTGTGGACAGCAGACCAAGCGACGCAGTTGCCCTGGCTTTGAACCGAAAGATACCGATTCTGGTAAACCGCGCATTGTTCCGCCGCGAACTAACCCCAGAGGAGATCAAAGAGTACGAAGAAATCTGCAAGACTGTAAAGTTTTGAACAGCATCACTGAGGGGTGAGGATCTGCCTGGCAACAAGGAACTGTGGCTGTTTCTCAGCAAGTCTCTGCAAACAGCATCATCTGCGACCGCCGAACAACTACTCATCAAAGAGACTCTTTCTTCTTTTGCACCACAATCCTCGTTATTGATTTGGCAAACATCTGATCCACCCGGAAGTTAAAATTTTGCCACTCAACTTCCTCGCCCTTTTCAGGGAGGCGGCCAAATAGGGTGAGCACAAAACCGGCAATTGTCTGATAGCCGTCCTCAGGCAGGTTCCAGCCCAGCCATTTATTGAGGTGACGGATCGACAAACTGCCGTCTACAGCATAGGAGCCATCACTGCGTCTCTGGATTCTTCTAAGAAACCTGTCATGCTCGTCTTCAATCTCGCCAACTATTTCCTCGAGAATATCTTCCAGCGTGACTATGCCGACAACCTCGCCATATTCGTCTACTACAAAAGCCAAATGGAGTCTGCTCTTCTGGAAATCTACCAGTTGTTTGCGGGCTGACTTGCCTTCCGGCACAAAGGTAGCCTGCCGCAAGATCTTCCGCAAGGAAAAATCATCTGGTCTAATGTGCCACTTGAACAGATCCTTGATATGAACAAATCCTAGGACTTCGGTCTTCTGGCCCTGATATACAGGATAACGGGAAAACTCCCGGCGGCGCGCAATGTCAAACACATCTTGCCATGGCATCTCCACATCGAATGATACCACGTCTCTCATGGGAACCATAACCGACTCTACCCGTATTTTGTCAAGGGCAAGGACCGCCTGCAGCATCTCCTCGTCTCTTTTTCTCAAGACGCCTTGCTCAGCACTTGCTTTAATCATTACAGCAATCTCATCAGGACTGGGAATGGAACGTCGGTCGGCTTTGCCTATACCCAACAAGCCGATCATCTTGCCGCTCACTGCAGCAAGCAGTCTGACCACTGGATAAAGAACAACAATTAGCACCGTAATCGGTCGAATAACGAGAATGGCAACCTTCTCAGGATAATAGGCTGCAATTGTCTTGGGGGTCAGTTCCGCCACAATCAATATAAGAACAGTCATTACGAGGGTGGCCCAGATAACGCCGCCGTCACCCAGCCAGGACACTGCAAGGCTGGTGGCAATGGCAGATGCCGCCACATTTACCAGGTTGTTGCCCAGCAAGATGGTACTGATGAGTTTGTCAGGCTCTTCGAGAGTTTTCTGTACTAACAGTGGTTTGCCTCCCTTTCTGGCCAGGTGGCGGAGGCGCCAGCGATCAACAGCCATCAGAGCTGTCTCTGAGCCAGAAAAAAAGGCGGAAAACACCAGAAGAACACCTAGCAACGACATGAGGAAAGGCCAAGCAGCCATATCCAAGTGCCTCCTTTTTAAAAGGGCCTCAGGCAGGAATCGCTATATTAATACCAGAGATTTCAGCTTTTGCCATCAACCGTTATTAATTATTGCTTTTAAATTATCGGTTATTGGTATACGGCAACAGATCGGCAGACGCAGGGCCTATCTCGGATATCGACGCAGGAACACAATTGCCAGCATGGCCTCATTATTGATTGCACCACGCTCAGGTGCACAGCTGAGCCAACGAGGTCTCTGTTTCACTAGTCGGTCACTGCAATGGCAACAAATGACCCGACGCACGCGGCCCTGTGATGAGGCGGGCATGGCAACCGCGACCGTGGCCGTCCAGGAATCGCAGCAGGACAAAACTGTAACGCCAGGCTTGCTCCTGTTTCTGCTCTCTGTTATAAGGAGCCTTGAGGGCTGGAGTGCTGTTAACCAGTTTTCCTTCACCTCAGAAGCCTCTGCTGGGTAGCGAGAAAATAGGCCTTCTTCCAGCCAGCGGAGGCTTTCTCATGCCGGGAGGTACCTGCACTATGACGAGAGAAGAAGAAAAGATTCTCAAAGTTACCAAGGAAATTGTGGTAAAGTTCATTGAGATTGGCCGCATTTCGCCCACTCAATTCGACAGCTTTTTCAAAAGCGTATTCCGAACCATAAGAGCCAGCGTGAGCAGCGAAGAAACAGAATAACCATGCCAGAAGCAAGCACTGACCGGTAGCTGGTTATTCTGCACGGGCGCGTGGCGCAGTCTCTACATTGATTGTAAGAAGGCTGGAAATTCAATTGACTGGCGAAGGGGAGCACTGCCCCCCTTCTGCCCAATGCTTTGAGAGGTGGCAACCGTAAAGGTAATTTTTCTCAAAGCAGGCTGTTATCAGGCAGCCTGCAAGGCGCTCTCCATAAAGGTATAGATATCCTGGACATTCTTGATCTTTTCAGCTTCCTCATCAGGAATCTCCAGATTGAACTCCTCTTCCAGAGCCATTATGAGCTCAACAACATCCAGGGAATCTGCACCCAGATCATCCACCACACTTGCCTCCGGAGTGATGTCTCCTTGATCGATTCCCAATTGGTTGGCAATAATCTCTTTTATCCTCTCTTTTATATCTGCAGCGCTCATGTATCTTTCCTCCACGACAATTGTCTGTTCAGGACCTCCAGCATCGCTGGATCGACGCCAGGTCCCAAAAGGGTGTCAATTATCCACTGCTTGTTTACTTCGGCTTCATATATTGTTTCCTCATGGGCAGAAGAAAATCACCCCGAAACAAGACTATTTGCCAGCATCCCCCCTTTCTTCTGGTATGTATGCCCTTATCCTGCATTCAATATTCCACAGGAGCTCACGATCCTAGTTTGGCCCTTGTCTTCCGGGGAGCAGGAAGCGAACGACCATCTAGAAAATCGTGGTCTGAACCGCCATTTTGCACAAAACCATGAAACATTATTTCTACCACAGTGGGCAGTTCCTCAACAAGCGAATATCTGCCGTCACTGGCGAGCCATTTCTGAATCACCCCGTCCACAAAACCCATGACCCCGTAAAATACTGTCTGGAAGTTCAGCCTTTTCAACCGTCCATCTCGAGCAGCTTGAAAAATTTTGCGTTTCAGCAATGGTATCTTTCGGAGAATGTTGCCAATATAAAGTGCTTTGACTTCAGCGCCAAAATCACTCTGCTCCTGGATGAGAACTTTGTAGAGATCCCGATTGCGGTCAAAAAATTCGAAATAGACTCGCAAATAGGCCTCGATGGTCTCCAGCACATCTGCTTCAGGATCTATGGCACAGTTGACTTCTTCTTCCAGTTCGGCCACTTTGGTGCGGATCAGTTCACTGAAAAGCAGCCGCTTGCTGCGAAAATGCCTGTACACTGTTCCTTTGCCAAAACCCGCCCGCTCCGCAATCAAATCAACAGTTGCACCATGATAACCCTTGGCAGAAAAGACCTCCAGGGCAGCAGTCAATATTTTTTGCCGGGTCTCGGGACTGTGTATTCTGACCTGATCGCGGCCTTCTCCCTGCTTGATCAGATGACGCGTCAGCAATATCTCGAGGAAATCAGCTTTGTCGAGGCCGCGCTCAGCAGCAACTCTGCTCACCTCTCGCACCCACCTCATGGAAAGAACACCGGAATCCTGGGATCGACTCGAAATGAGCGCCATTCCCTCTTCGAAGACCCTTGCCAGGACTTCGGCAGCCAGTTCAGTGGAGCGGGGAACTCTTGCCAGGACTGCCTGCCAGAAGGCCTCCCAGCGAGCCTCCACCCCTGAACCTGGATCGGCCAGCAAGTGCAGCAATTCTTTCCTGTGCTTCTGCTCGAGCCTGATTTTTACAGCTTTCTCAGATGCCATTTCCAATGACCTCTATATGACGGACTGGTCCGTCATTATCCGCAATTATTGCTGCCTGTCAAGTTGTTTTTGGTGTACAGGGTGAAGGTTCCGGCTACCGAATGAACAGCAGAATTGTTTCATGCGAAAGCCCACACATGGCGGCAGCATAATGAAAGGCCCTGGACACGCATGGAGTTGCTTCAGAAATATTCCGTTCAGAATCTGGCAAAATAAACCTGCGCCTTCTCGCCGCAAAGGCAGCGGTATCCTCGGGCTATCACCTCCCTTGTCTCAGGGTTCAGTGCATATGAATCGAGCTCTTGCAGGGGCACCAGACGGCAAGCCAGAATGTCACTGTCTGCCCGCAGATTGCCCCCTCTTATTTTGCAAAGAAAGTCAAGGAGCACATAGTGGTACCTCACCATATCTGTGGCATCTATGATAATCCTGTCCAGCACGGCTAGCAGCTCCAGGACCTCAATATGGAGACTTACCTCCTCGCTGACCTCCCGAACCACAGCTGCTGTGGTAGTTTCACCCAGCTCCACCAGGCCGCCAGGAAGGGTCCATTGTCCGTAGCCAGGAGGCTTGCCCCTGCGGACCAGTACCACCCTGTCATTGTCGATGATAACTGCTCCCACCCCCACCAGGGGTGAGTTCGGATATTCTCTCTGCATCTTGTGCCCCTCAAGAGGCAAGATGTCTATGGAGCACTCCTGGTGCTCCTCGACCGTTGGCGCTGGAAAAAACTTCAGGGCCGACAGCGACGGCAGGGACTGAAGCCCTCATAAAAGGCATGGAAGCGATCTTTGAAGCGTATTCTGTTTCGGCGAGCAGTTTTTTTGCCGAAAGGGCAATCCGGTCTGTGGAATATCCAGCTCTTGCTGTTGCCCAGGTAGTAACTCTCCGGATTTTTGACTGGCAGCGACCAGATACCTTTGTGCTCCTGCAGAGCCTTGCGCTGAAAATCGAGCAGCCGATCCCAGTAGCGCAAATCGGGCTGTCCTCTGAACAGATGCGCATAGCCTCTCCTGACAAGCTCGCCATTCACAAAAGTTCCGTCGGCCAGAAAGACATAGGCCAGCAGTCTACCGTAGTGGTCGCGGCGCTCTCTGTCAAACTCCAGCCACACTTTATGATTGCGCACCAGTCGCCTGTTGAAAGATCGAGCTGTGTTGCCATATAGTTCAGCTGGTTGATCCCCATGGGCAACTTCCGGCGCGTCAATGCCAAGGTAGCGAACCTTGCTACCATCCATAAGGACAATGGTATCGCCATCATTCACCCAGCGCACCTGGCGGCAAACCCTCTCGGGTCGACCTGACAGCACCGTCCCGGCCAGGAGGCAGGCCACCACAAGCAGGCTGATGCAGAAAAGCAGCAGGAGAACTGGTCTTCCCCTGCCCAGGAAAATTGCTTGCAGCACGCCTTTGCGTTGCATGTCAGCATCCTTTCTGCTGTTTCACTCTTGTGGCAGGTATGCAAATGCCTGCCGCGGCAGCTACATGCAGCCAGCTTCACCCATGGTAGCCGCTGCAGCGATCCACCTGGAACATCATGCTGTTGAGGCGCGATTGCAAGAGCTGCCGCAATCTCTCCATTTCCTTCCTGTCACAGTCAGGCGGCACATGGATGGGTTCGTCTACTGCAAGATAGATTCGGCTCCAGGGAAGCGGCAGCACCGAACTGTCCCAGCTGCCCTTGATGGTAAGGCTCCGGCTTGCCGAGCATATCACCGGCATTAGCGGTGCCCCGGAAAGCTTGGCCAGAACCAGCATGCCTTTCTTGGCAACAAAGGCAGGCCCCCTGGGACCGTCCAGCACAGTGGCACAGGCCTTGCCGCCCTGCTGCAGGTGCCTGCACATCTGCTGCAAGGCTTCCCTGGAACCGCTGCTCGAAGATCCACGAACAGGGATTATTCCACAGGCTTCGGCGTAATGCGCCAGGATTTCGCCGTCCTTGCTCCTGCTCATCATGACCATTGGCTGAAAGCGACCAAAATAATAGAGCAGGTAAATCGCAGCCCGGTGCCAGGTGCAGGCCACCACCGGACGGGAGGAGAGTACGTAATCACGGTAAACCTGTTCATTGAGGATCACCACTTTACAGGTCCGGAACCACGCTCTGATCAGAGGCGCCAGGATCTTGCGAATGAAGGGAGCGGTCAGATAAAGGTCTGCAAGATTGCGAATCCGCATTTCTTTTCAGTCCTGTCACACCAAGCGACAGATCCAACAGCACTGCTGCGCTGTCGCGACAATCGAGCCCTGGTGCTGCTTCAGCAGCGATTAAGCTTCTGCAGAGTTCAAGCGCTGGCAGTTCTTGTCATCACTGTTTGCCCCGAGCTGCCCTCTATGGCAAGGCCTGCTGATCCAACAGGGCAACGAGGCCACCCCTGTCAGCTGCACTGAAACCGAGGCCTTCTCGCCAGATATCGTCACTTTCCATGCAAAGATAGATGCAAAGATCTCGCCTGCCCTGCCGCAAAAGATCACTGAGATGGCGGTACATCTCCACCCTCAGGTCACGAAAATAGCGGAGTTTGCCATCCATGCCAGTAATGAATTCCTCTCCGAGGATAGCGCTGTCCGCTATGCGCTCGAAGAGAGTTGCTTTCAGGGAGGGCATGAATCTCAAGGTGCCAAGGCTGATCCAGGCAATACCAGCAGGATCCACTGCTTTGAACAGTTGGGCCACCAGGTCAGCATAGTCCTGCTGCCAGCCAGGATAGGCGATCAGTGGATCAAAATGAAAAGCCAGCCGATATCCCCAGGCCTGACAGCGAGCAGCCGCTGCCAGCCTCTGGCTCAATGAAGCAGCACCGCACTCCTGTCGCTCAATGAGATATGGAGTATTGAGTGACCAGGCGACAATGGTATGGCCGCCATGTTCGAGGCCGCCGAGAAGATCCACGTTGGTAGTCTTTGTCTTTAGCTCGAGAACTGCATTATCCTGGTCGGCAAAAAAAGGCACCAGCTCCTCGCTCATTCTAGTGAGGGGATCGAGCAGCAGGCTGTCAGTGAATTCACCTGTACCTATGCGGTGCACTTTGCGGTTGGAGTTCCGCAGGTGCGCCTCTAATTGCTGCCACATGTCGGTCATATTAGCGAAAATACGCAGAGCTGCCCCGGGGAAATAGCTCTGCAAGATGCAGTAAGTGCACCCCAGAGAACAGTTGGTCCCCAGATGGAGTATCTGGTAACCGCAACAGAGATAATGGCTGGTTCCCGGACAGGGTTTGATGAATCGTCCCTTGAATCTGACCACCTCCAGGGTGCCAGCACTCATCTGGGAGGTGGAATTCACCTCGGAGACAAATTGGATCTCGGCGCCAGAAACTCTGGACAAGAGCTGCTGCACCATGGGGCTGTCCGCCACCGACTCCTCTATAACAAACCGGTTGGGCTCAAAATTGCTCGAACTCATCTGCAGTGCTCTTTCTACCCCACCATGGTGTCCGCAAGGGATTGTCCGTTGCCTGGCAATTGGGCTCTACCCTCATGAGCACAGTGCTCTCAAGGCCCACTCTGCATAACTTTCGCCAGATCATGGCTGCCAGCCAACCGTATCACTTGCTGCAGCTTGTCCACCAGGTCAGCTGGATGACCAAATGTACATTCCAGGCGCCAGCGAGGCCCTTCAAAGAACGGGGGCGGCGCCAGCTTCACCCCTGCGGGCAAGCCCAAATTGCGCACCTCCGCGGCGAATCTTTTCTTTCTGCTGCTGAGGCGTGGACTTCGCTTCTCCTGCAGATAGAGACGAATGTCCCCCGCCCTCTGTCTAGCTGGCCTGTTGGTCTGCAACCGAAGTTGACGAATATCCTCAGAGTCAATGACTGCGGCTATGGTGCTCCCATCCCTGAGGGCTATCTCGCTGGCGAGCTGGATGATCTCCTCTGCCACACTGGCACTGAAGGGCAGTTCTTTGAACAACTGAAACAGACTATGGCGGTCTTGCGGCCTCAGACCTGCAAGTGCAAAAGCAGTACGCTCGTGAAGGCTGTAAGTCGCTACCGCATCCAGCACAGCCGCTTCTACGGCGGCCAGGCTAAGGTAGCGTCCCAGCATCACCTCACTGGGCTCGAGAGAGAGCAGCGGCATATAGATGTCGATGAGTTCATCTCGACTTACATAGCCTGCCGTCTTGCTCAGAGCAAGGAATTTTTCCACCGGGTTCAGCTCCCTGGCAGCCGCATTTTCAAAAACAGCTATGCGCAGACAGGACTGCCGCGAAAGTTCCTCCGGCAGCAAGCTGCACCTGAGTGCATCGAGACCATTTTTCTTGCATATGGCGAGCCTGCGGCTGCCGCAGACAATGCGATAAAGGCCGCTTTTCTTCCTCTGCACAACGGGGCTGTGTACAACACCGATGGTTTCAATGGATAGGGCCAGGGAGGCCGGGGGAGCTCCATAGGTAATCAAGCAGACGCTGTCCGACCAGTCAATGTCAGCCAGACGAATGAAATCTTGCTGTCCTGTATTCATAATAATACTGCAATGTTCGCTGGAATAGCAGCAAAGGAATTTCTTGGACCGGACAGGCAATAGAGGAACTTGTCATTGCCCCGTTAGTCTTCGCAAGGCTTCCTGGTAGCGAGATCTGGTGTTTTGCACCACTTCGTCCGGCAGTGCTGGCGCCGG
>JAFDGZ010000028.1 GCA_019309045.1 Deltaproteobacteria bacterium
ACTACCGCCACAAGCGTTCATGGGAGGAGGTGAGACCGGCAGCGCACAATTTACTGCCCTCAAGCAGTTGGAACCAGTAAAAAAACAAAGAAAGGAGAACACAGATGCTTGGAAAAATCAGAAAAAAACTCAATCAGAAGGGTTTCACCCTTATTGAGTTGATGATCGTTATCGCCATCATCGGTATTCTGGCAGCAATCGCCATTCCGCAGTTCGCCTCCTACCGCAAGAAGGCGTACAATGCGGCGGCCCTGAGTGATATGAAAACCGCCAAGACAACCCTGGAGGCCTACTACGCAGACAACCAGTGGTATCCGTAGATGGCAATAAGCTCCAAAGGGAGGTTTGTGATGAGAAAAAACATCTTCAGAATATTGGTTATGCTCTTGGCCCTGGCTTTTATGGCCAGTCCATGTCTTGCTGGCTCAGTGACCATATCCCATAGCAACAATGTTGATCAAGATATCACGGGCGGCAACGGCAATCCGCAATGCCGCGTTTCCCTGTCGAAGAACGTCAGCTTTGTATACACCCGAGATGATGACAACTCTGCTTCGGCTCAGACTTATGCTATAGGTGCCCGCCATGATGCCGGCAACAAGGCCTATGGTACTGCTTCCGATACTACCTTGATATACTGGGTTACCATGACCACGGGTGACATAACCGGCAGTGAGATCAGCGTTGCTACCAGTGCTTTCAAAGACAATCAGGTCGGTGGCAAGAACTGGGTGCCAATGTAGTCTGTAGACTACTTCAGGGCAAGGTCAACTCTATTCCTTACACTGATACGTTTGTGAGCATGGAACGGGGCCGAGATTATCGGCCCCGTTCCAGCTGCTTGCGGAGTCTATGCTGAAAACCTATGCCATCATCAAGGTTACCTTTCTAGGAGGGGTGCGAGACCGTACCCTTTTCGGCATTTTTATCCTTGGCTTGCTGCTGCTGGCCACGGTTCCCATTTTCTCGTACTTTTCTATGCGGCAGACCACGGAGGTTGCCGCCGGATATGCTCTTTCGGTAATTTCGCTCATTGGCTTGCTTCTCACGGTGTTCATGAGCGGCAATCTTATCTCAAAAGATATCGATCGCAAGAGCATCCATACTGTTGTGACACTCCCCATATCCCGCAGCCAATACATGGTCGGCAAATTTGTCGGCCTGGCATTGTTGCTTCTAGTATCTCTGAGCATATTATATTGCCTGGCAGCCATGCCGATTTACCTGGTTTCACTGCAGTACCCCCCCCTGCAACCACTCAATTGGCAAACGTACTTTCTTGTGGGAGTTTCCGAGTTTTTCCTCCTCCTGGTGATCAGCGCTGTCTCGGTGCTGTTCAACAGTTTTGCCACCTCCACTTTTCTACCCATGGCCTTGACCCTGGCAGTCTACTGCATCGGCCAGAGCACTGTGCTGGTAAAAGACTACCTGGCAAAGGCGTCAAACGCCAAAGACGTACCACCGCTTCTAGCATTTGTGGCCAAGGCCAGCTATTACATATTCCCCAACCTCTATGCATTCAATCTAAGAAACACTTTTGTCTATTCTCTGCCGGTTAACCTGACGTTTCTCGCAATGGTTCTTCTCTACGGAATTTTTTACATCAGTGTAGTGATATGCATGGCAACATTCGTTTTTGACAGAAGAGATCTGCTATGAAGCGGCTCGTACTGTTTCTCTGCATCTTGACGCTCTGTGCGGTATTTTTCTATAAAGTAGACCGCATGCGTCACACCCAGCCCATGCCTGTCAAGCTGCTGCTTCTCCCCTCCAAACAGATGACCCGCGTAATTTCCTTCGGATATCGCTTGCTGGCAAGTCAGCTCATTTTTTACAACTCGATGTTTTTTGTCGGCAGTCTAGATTCTCCCCCTACGGTTCCCACTTATCAGGAGCTCTTTCATACATTGGACACAGTGACCTACCTGGATCCTTATAACATGGACGGCTATTACTTCGCCCAGGGGCTGCTGAGTTGGAATCGCAGCTTTATTGAGCCTCTGAATTCTCTCCTGCTGCGGGGAATGTCGTATCGGAAATGGGACTGGTACCTGCCATTCTTTTACGGATTCAACCAATTCTATTTTCTAAAAAATCCCAAAAAGGCGGCACCATATCTGCGACGAGCCTACAGGCTCAATCCAGAGAACGAATTCTTGCCCACATTGATTGCCAGGCTGTATTACCAGGGAGATGAAACCAGAGCAGCCATCGATTACCTGGAAGAGATGAGCCGTACTGCCAGCAGCAAGAATTTGCGCAGGTGGATAAACGTGCGTTTGAGGGCGCTGCGCACGGTTTTGTTTCTCGAAGAGGCCATGGAGAGATATGAGAAAAGATTTGGCCGAAAACCTGCAAGGCTTGAAGAGTTGATTACTGCAAGGATTCTTAGAGCCATACCACCTGATCCATATGGAGGGAAGTTCTATCTGGATGCGAAAGGCAGAGTGCGTACTACCAGCAATTTTGCTTTTTCGCGGCAAGGCTCAGCGAAGAAGAAGAGATCCTCCGCTTCAATTTTCAAGTAAAAAGAGATTTGCAATGACGGCAATTCAGACTGTCAAACTTGGCAAAGTATACACCACAAGGCTCACCAGGAAAGTTGCAGCGCTGCAAGATCTTGACCTGCAAGTGCAGCGGGGTGAGATATTTGGTTTCCTCGGTCCCAACGGGGCCGGCAAGAGTACGACCATAAAACTTCTCATGAATCTCATAAGGCCTTCCACGGGTGAAGCCCAGATTCTGGGTGTGCCGGTGACTGAATCCTCGTCGCGTCAGAATGTGGGATATCTACCTGAAAACCCGCAATATTATGGCTACCTGACAGGCCAGGAACTGCTGCACATGGTGGGAGAGATCCACGGCATGGCGAAGGAAGATATCCACAAGCGATCCAGTGAACTTCTCGAACTTCTGGATTTACCCGTGGAAAAAAAGAGGTACATATCAGGATTTTCAAAAGGGATGATGCAGCGGGTTGGCCTGGCGCAGGCCATAATCCACAATCCAGAAGTCATAGTGCTCGACGAACCCATGTCCGGCCTCGACCCCCCAGGCCGCAGACTTGTCACCGATCTGATGCTGAGGCTGCGAGACTGTGGAGGTGATATGTGACCGCATTGGCATCATCACTGGGGGCAGGCTGAGGTTCTGTGGGACTCTGGCAGATGTGATCTCCGAGAGTTTTTCTTCATATGAGGTGATCTTGCGCAAGGTTTCCAGGGAACAATTGCGGATCCTGGAGGACAAGGGGTTTCGGCCCAGGAGTGTAGAAGACAAGGTAAAGGTGGCAGTTGCCAAAGAAAACATTGCTGCCTTTGTGGGTGATTTTGTCAATTCCCAAGGGGAACTGGTTGCCATAGAACCGATGCGCTTCACCCTGGAAGATTTTTTTATGGGTTTCGTGGAGGAGAAGCCCAACTCCCAGGTTGGCAGAAAGAGCCTGGTAGGATAAAGAAGACAACATGGACAGGAAAAAAAAGCAACTTGATCCTGACTTCATATCCCTCCTCTTGCTTCTCTTTCTGGGTCTCCTTGCTTATTCTAATAGCTTTCTAGCAAGCTTCCATTACGATGACATTACTCGCATTGTACAGAATGATGCCATCCTTGATATTGGCAATCTAAGACAAATTTATTCATACTGCCCGGAGCGTTTCCTCGTCTACCTAACACTGGCGCTCAACTACAGACTGAGCGGCTTTGACACTACCAGCTACCATATCGTCAATTTTTTCATCCACTATTTTGCTACAATCTTTCTCTACTTTTTTTGCCTCGAAATCTGGAAAACTCCTGCCTTGAAAGCAAACGATCAGAAATTTCCCCTTCACGTTATGGCCTTTCTGGTGGCAGGCATTTTTTGTCTCCATCCTCTCCAGACAGAATCGGTAACTTACATCATTCAGCGGGCAGAAAGTATGGCAGGTATGTTCTATTGGGGCGCAATGCTTTTTTATATGAAGGCACGGCTGTCTGCCAGTAGCAGAACCGCAATTGGCTATTATTTAGCCACTTTACTTTGTGGTCTGGGCGCTGCCTTTTCGAAAGAGACTGCTATTACACTGCCCATTATGATAGTGGCGCTTGAAGTGTTGTTTTTCGAAACTTCCATCAGAGATGTCGCCAAAAACAAGATAATTTTCGCCCTATTTATTCCGATTGGTATCGCAATTGCCTACAAGCTGGCCGCAGTGGTTCAGAGAGATTTTTATTACGATCCTGACATACCATACACTAGGACGCAGTACTTTTTGACTCAATTCAGTGTGTTGTTGACTTATTTACGACTTTTCTTCTGGCCGGCCAACCAGAATCTTGACTATGATTATCCTGTAGCTACTTCCTTTATTGATTTCAGGACCGTCTCTGCCTTTGCAGTCTTGTTGCTGTTCTTGACGCTGGCGATCATCTGTCGTCGAAAATACCGATGCCTCTCTTTTGGCATCATCGGGTTTTTTGTCACCCTGGCGCCTACCTCCAGTGTGATCCCCATCAAAGATCTCATTTATGAACACAGAATGTATCTAGCGGTAGGCTTTCTGGCAATGGCAGCCGTAGAAGTGGTTTGGCGCCTCGTTTGCCGTGAAAAAGCCCCAGTTTCCGCGTTATCAAGAGTTGGCGCTCTCACAGGGATAGCTCTCACACTATTATTGCTGTCGGCTGTCACATACAGCCGGAACAATGTCTGGTTCACTGATCTCACTTTATGGCGGGATGTGGTGGCCAAGTCGCCGGGGAAGACTAGACCGCATTTGAACTATGGCATGGCTCTTTACAAGTACTCATTTGGCGATCTGAAAAACGCCAAAAAGGAGTTTGAAATTGCTAGAGAATTATGTCCGACATGCCCGATGCCTTATCATAATCTTGCCTTTATTCTCTGGAAGGAGGGGGACTACCAGGGGGCAGTCAGACTGTACCAACAAGCTCTTCAGCGAGACCCTGCCTATGAAGATTCCCTCTATCAGTTGGGCAGGCTCTATAAGAATCTGGGGCAATGGGAAGATGCCCGCAAACAACTGGAGCGATTAATTGGACTTTCTCCAGGTTTTAGGTTCATTCAAGCATATCTTGATCTCATAGAAGTCTATCAGGCAACTGATCTCCCTCAAGAAGCTGCCGAGCTCGCCAGTGTTATCAGCCGTATGCCCGATGGGCTACCCCACATTGACTACCACCGAGGACTGGCTTATTTCAAGCTATATGATTATCAGAAAGCCGAGCAATATCTTGCTGAGGCGGCTACGAAGGACACGGCTTCATCCATAAGAGTTTCCGCCAATCTCCTGCTTGCGCAGATCTACTATGAAGAGAATAATTACCAGAAATCTGAAGAAGCATTCTTGCGGGTACTCGACGACAATGCCTGGTCAGTAACTGCCCATTATAATCTAGCCCTTCTCCTGGAACGTAAGGGACGACTGGCTGAAGCTCGCGAACACCTTGAAAAAATCCTGGTTGTCGACCCGTTCTGCATTGATGCGGCTGTGCAGTTAGTTGGAATTTATGATCGTTTGGGTGATGCAGTCAGGCGAACTGATATGCTGATAAAATTGCTTGGTCTACGACCTACTTCCAGAGAATACTTTTATTTAAAGGCCCATGAGAACGCCGATTTCAGAAATACGTTACGTACTTATTCCCAGAAGTTCCTCCTGCTGTATTCTTCCCCACGATCTTTGCGGGCAGGGGCAATTATTGCCACACTAGAAGGAGATTATCCGTCAGCTATTAAAAGTTACCAGAGATATCTTCTAGGTGAGAGGAATTCAGTAAGCAGGGAAAGAGTCGGCAAAGAAATTCAGCGTCTCCAGGAACTGCTTCAAGGCAAGAGTAACCTCAGAAGAGGTGTGTAAAGGACGTTAGCCGGTGGTTGCCGGGTTATACCTTTCCAAGACGATATCTTTATATTTCTGCAAGCGAATAAAAAACGAGATTGTTTGAGCTAATTAACCTTATCTACTTACCATAGAGCAGGTATTTCAGCGCTTTTATGTAGAAAAGCTTCGTCTTGTATCCAGGAATCTGCCCCGCAACTTGGCATAGAAGATGCTAGATGGAATACCACGGTAGTGCTTGGTCAAGGAGTAATTTAGAATATTCTGTGCCTCTTACGGTCGTAAAACATACCAGGAGATATGATTTGATAAGCATATGTCTCGCTGGTTAACTGTGGAGGAAAAAGAGTGAATATTCCATTCTATTTCTATTCTTCAGTATTTCTATATGTTATTAGCGTAATCTTATATAAGAAGAAGAGTTCATTCCTGAGCAATGGCTTCTTTTATATTCTTCTTCTCATTTGTTTTATACTATATTTATTTTATGGCGTTGCTAATTATTTCACCGGACGTGGTATAGATGACTCTGTTATATTCCATCTCAAATATGGTTTACAGGGTGCAGGATTTTCGGCATATACAACACTTATTATAAAAGTAATCATAATAATTATTTTGACAAGTATATTGCTTGCCGTAGTACTCGGACAGAAGAAACATGCTATTTCCCGCTTAATACCTAGCAACAGATTACCGTTTATATTTATTATAACAGCATTAGTTCTAAATCCGGCAACTATAAACATGTTTGATCTAACAGTAAATGAAGCAAAGGCAAACAGAATCATAAGACATAGCACTCTTTTCGGGGAAGATAGTATAAATAAGTCTGAATTCGCCAAATATTATCGCAAGCCATATTTGAAAAAGGTATCTAAAAAGAATAAAAATTTGGTTCTTATCTATGGAGAAGGCCTAGAGCGCACTTATTTTGATGAAACAGTATTTCCAGAACTAATTCAAGGATTGCGACAGCTCGAAGCGAAAAGTACGTACTTTACCAATATAAAAGAGGTAGCAGGAACTGGTTGGACAATTGGCGGCATGGTCGCCAGTCAATGCGGCTTGCCACTGTTTACACCTTCTCATGGGAACTCCATGTCAGGTATGGATTCCTTTCTTGCTTCCGCAGTTTGCCTTGGTGATTTATTGCATGAAGAAGGATACGAACTCGTATATTACGGTGGAGCTGATCTTGCCTTTGCCGGGAAAGGTTTATTTTACGGCACTCATAAATTTGATGAGATTTGCGGAAGACAGGAATTACTGCCCAGGATCGCAGACCAATCTTACAGGTCAGGATGGGGGCTCTATGATGATTCCCTGTTAGATTTAGCCTTCAAGCGCTTTATGGAATTGTCGGCGGTAAAAAAGAAATTTGGCCTCTTTTTGCTTACCTTGGACACCCATCATCCCGAAGGTGATCCCTCACAGAGCTGTAAAAGAAGAATCTACCGGGATGGCTCCAATCCCATACTCAATGCGGTGAGTTGTTCTGACTACTTACTAACGAAATTTGTAAGCAAAATTATGGAAAGCCCCTATGCAGACAACACTGTCGTTGTCATTGTTTCAGATCATCTCAGTCTGAGAAATACCGCTTCAGATTTGTTGAACAGGATGGCCCGCAGGAATCTTTTCATGATTCTGGAAAGCGGTACAAACGAGGCGAGAAAGATAGAAAAATTGGGATCAACTCTCGATATTGGGACGACAATATTGCCTTTCATTGGTTATGAGGGGACAATAGGATTGGGACGAAATCTGTTAGGACTAGATGAAACAATGGCAGATATAAAATATATCCAGGATCATCTAACCTCATGGAAGACATACATATCTGAGTTCTGGAATTTTCCAAAAATTCATGACTTTATCGCAATTGATATTGACCAGAAGAAGCTGACAATTGACGACAGAGTATTTAAAATTCCAATTCTGGTGGAATTCGATGCTGACTTACAAACAAACATGAAATTTGAATTTGATATAACAAAAAAAGACAGAAAGTTAATCAATTATGTTCGTGATGTTACAGATGATAAAGGTTTTATTTTCGTTGACTATTGCGACTACGCTGCTCTTCTTGACAAGAATGTAGGACATAATGGTTACTGTATGGTAATAGGTAGAGGACAAAATTATACTAAAGCATTAGAATTATACGGTAAGCTTAAGATAACAGCAGAAGACATCCGCAAGTTGGCAGCTTTCTAATTAATAGGACTATATAATAATAGCTTAATACTATTTACTGCCAGGTATGATGGTGTCTATATTTCTTACATGAGATTTACTATGAGTTGCTGTATATAACAATATTATAATCGACTGGATAAATAGTTGGCAAAACCCACGCAATACATATGGTATAGTGGAGTAATGCTTAAAGAAAGCTGTGAATATCTGCACTAATTGTTATAGGTTGATGGCAAAATGAAAGTGCAACCCCTTCACCACACATTTGCTAGCCGCAACCTCCAGGTTGCGGCTGCGGCCGTCATTACAATGGTGGCATGGCGCCATTGCTTCTTGAGACTGATAGCGATACAGGGACAAGGCTAAAGCCTATGGCAAGCAACTCACCGCCGTGCCTCGAATCCCCTGACAAGCCTTGTTAACCGATCTTGGTTGTCTAGGTACACTTTCATTTTGCCATCAACCGTATGCTTTGTTCATAGCGATACTGATAGTGGTTGCAAGGAAGTGTATTGAGATGTCCAGTATGGTCGACGTATTTGTGCTCAATCCACCAGTGGCAAAAGATTTTTGCCGTTCAGCTCGCTGGGCCGCCCGCTCGAGAGGACGCGTCCAGCGCCATCCAGACTGGCTGCTGACAGCTGTAGCAGTGCTGGAGAGAGCCGGCTTTGAAGTTGCTTTCTTGGATGCTGCTGCTATGGGCCTGGATCGGCAAGCAGTGATCGCTGCTGTTGAGGAAAATCCCCCTGGTCTACTGGTACTGCACACCACAACTCCTTCCATAGACTCAGATCTCGGCTATGCTGCCCTGCTGAAAGACCGCCTTGCAGAATGCCGAACGGTGGCGGTTGGGGCTCATGTGACCGCCGAACCAGTGGACACACTCGTGAGGGCTCGAGGAGCGCTGGATGTTGTGGTGAGGGGAGAATATGATTACACTTTGAGAGAACTGGCGGAATTGGCTGGTTCTTCTTGGACGATGCCTGGACTGGCTCAAGTGCAAGGAATTTCTTATCTCAACGACGAACAAGAGGTAATACCCTGCCCGGACAGACCGTTTTTGAACGTAAATGAACTCCCCTTCCCTGCCTGGCGTCATATTGATCCTCGCTGGTACCGTGATGCTGGCAAACGGTTCCCATTCATTACCTTGATTTCAGGAAGAGGCTGCTTTGGCTCATGCACATTCTGTAGAGATGTTGCCCTCATGGAAGGCAGAAAACTTAGAATGCGGGATCCGCGACTGGTGGTCGACGAAATCGAGTATGATCTATCTCTATTTCCATACTTGCGAGAAGTAATGTTCGAGACCGACACCTTTACTGCCTCGTCTTTACACGTCAGTGGTGTCTGTGAGGAGATTCTCAGAAGAGATCTAAAAATTACCTGGTCGTGTAACTGCCGCACGGATGTAGACCTCAAATTGCTGCCGCTCATGAAAAGAGCAGGATGCCGGATGCTTATGGTGGGATTTGAATTTGGTACGCAGACGGCCCTGGATGCAGTAAAAAAGGGCATAACTCTCGAGCAGTCAGTTTGCTTTGCAGAGGAAGCCGCCAGACTCGGATTTACTTTGCACGGCTGTTTCATGTTTGGAGCTCCCGGTGAAACTAGAGAGTCGGCCATGGAGACTATAGAATTCGCCAAGTCTCTACCCCTTGATACTGTTCAGTTCTCTGGTATCTGTGCCTACCCGGGTTCAGAGATTTACAGATGGGCCAGGGCGCACGGCTACCTGGTACCTGACACCTGGAGACAGTGGGTAGATGAGAACTGGGAGCAGGTCACGGTGCTCGACTATCCTCAACTGAGAAAAGAAGAAATCGACGAGTTGATTGACAGGGGGCTGAAGGAGTTTTATTTGAGGCCAAAACAGATGATCCGCATGGTGAGAGAGATGCAATCCCTGGCTGATATAAAAAGGAAGCTGTACGGTCTGCGGACGTTTTGGCAGAGTCAAATGATGTAGGGAAGTGGCATTACCAGGTCAGAAAAGCCCGAGCAATGAGGCGCATACATGTGTGCTGAACTACCTGTTATTTATGGCATATGTGGTCTGACTGTGGAGGTCCCTGGCTCGGACGTGCCGGATAGGTTTTATTCGTTGCTCCGGGTCAAACGACAAGGTCGTCAGTGAAGTCTATTGCTCCTGGCAGGTCACCGCCAGGGGCTGCTACGCAGTATTCTGGAGCTTATGTCCATCCAGGAATGTATATTTGCCATTCAACTCGAGCAGCCCAAACAAGAGAGTATCAGCAATATTGACATGCAACAGCACGAGAATGATCAGTTGATTGAAATAATCTACAGCGCCGATTCATATCTGAGACGGCCGGCACAGTTGGTACGGAGTATGGTACGCGACTTTCTGGCTGCGCGCGAACTTGCCTGGCGCCTGTTTGTGCGTAATGTCAACGCAATGTATCGCCAAACGATTCTTGGGTATATCTGGGCTTTCTTGCCACCTTTGTTCACTGCCCTTGTCTTTGTGTTCTTGAATTCTCAGAGGATTCTCAATGTGGGAGAAACGCGTCTTCCATATCCAGCATATGCCTTGATAGGTACAGTGCTTTGGCAGACATTTACTGACGCACTGAATAGTCCGCTCCGGATGATCAATCAGTCGAAGTCTTTTATCATTAAAATAAATTTTCCTCGAGAAGCTCTTATCTTAGCTGGCTTGGCAGAGGTTTTCTTCAACTTCACCATCCGTCTAGTTCTGCTGCTATTAGTTTTTTGTTGGTATCGCCTGCCAATTTCTCCAAGTATTTTATTCGTTCCTCTAGGAGTTATTTCTCTTGTGGCTTTGGGTTTATTTTTCGGAATATTCCTGGTTCCTCTGGGTGTACTTTACCAGGATATAGAAAAGGCACTGCCATTGTTCACCTCGATCTGGCTGTTACTTACGCCTGTTGTCTATCCACCGCCTGTGAGTTGGCCAGCTTCTCTGATCTCTATCATAAATCCGGTGAGTCCTCTTTTGGTCAATACCCGTGAGATGCTTACCAATGGGAGCTGTACAAATATGTCAGGTTTCTATCTGGTAGTGGGGTTGACATTCCTGTTTCTTCTAGTGGGCTGGGTTCTGTATCGGCTGGCTCTACCACATTTGATTGAACGGCTGGGCGCTTGACGGGGGCAGGTTATGCTTAATGTCGAAGGCTCAGATCTTTATCCAGCAAAGAAAGCAAGGGCAGCAATAGGTTGGTTTAGGCGACAAAATGGTTCGTGAAAACATAGTCGACGTCAAGGATTTATCCAAGAAATTCTGCCGCGATCTCAGAAGATCATTGTGGTATGGGCTTGAGGATATTGCCCGGGAAATGACAGGCCGTCCGCCGGCTGAAATTGGTTTGCGCCAGCAAGAGTTTTGGGCCCTCAAAGGCATAACTTTTCAGGTAAAGCGAGGCGAATGTCTCGGGTTGATCGGCCGCAACGGTGCCGGAAAGAGTACAATTTTGAAATTACTCCATGGTCTGATCAAACCCAGTGGAGGACGCATTGCGATCCATGGAAGTGTTGGTGCATTGATCGAATTAGGCGCGGGTTTCAATCCAATTCTAACAGGCAGAGAAAATATTTACATTAATGCATCTCTGTTGGGTATTTCCAAGAAAAAAGTAACAAAACTTTTTGATCAAATAGTTGCCTTTGCAGAAATTGACGACTTCATTGATGCACCTGTCCAAAGTTATAGTTCTGGAATGCAAGTACGGCTCGGATTTGCCATCGCCGCACATATTAATCCTGACTTGCTACTCGTTGATGAGGTGCTAGCTGTAGGAGATATAACTTTCCAACGGAAATGTTTACAATATATGACAAGTTACTTAGAGAAAGGAGGCTCAATTATTTTAGTCTCACATAATATGCACTTGATTCAATCCATTTGTCATAAATGTTTAGTGCTAGATCATGGAAGAGTTAGATTCAACGGCTTAGTAACTGATGCAATATCTACTTATTATAATATACACTTCTTGTTAGAAAATAATAATTCTGCTATCTCACCAAATAAAATTGCTGACAAACAGTCTATTGTTATTGAAAAAGTGGATATGATTCCTGCTGATGGTGGGCAAGTCAAGACAGGTCAAGACGTTTATCTGACGTTACACTACCAATCGGCTGCAGACCTTGGCGAGATTACCTGGGGATTTTCAATCTGGACCGCCGATCAACGGACTCGCATTGCAACGTGCACTGCCAAACATGCGCAGAAAAGTTACAAGCTTTTCAAGGGAAAAGGACAATTGCGCTGCAAACTACGCTCCCTTCCTCTAGTGGCTGGCTCCTATGTGGTCAAGGCAGGGATATATGATACGAAGACGTCTTGGCCCATTGCTAGAAAAGGATGGGACGACATACCCGGATATTTTGAAGTAAAACCATCGGGAAGTGAAGTTGATAATCGCAGAATGATAGATGGGGACATTGTGATAATGAATGTTGAATGGATCACGCAAAATGGATCTTTTTAAGAATTATTGCTTGGCTTGTAACAGTTCAGATGAAGACTGTGCTTAAGTGTAGATGTCTCCTGGCAAGGTATTTTGAAGATTAGTTTTTATGAGGTAACAGCAAAAATTTGGAAGGTTATTTACAGCGTTGATGTCAGAAATTGCTATTTTAATTCGTACCTATAATGAAGAGACATTTTTGCCATATACACTTGAAGCGCTTCTGGCACAAACTGAAAAGGCCTTCGATGTCATATTGGTAGACTCTGGGTCTACCGATAGCACACTGGCAATCGCCGGCACCTATGAAGATATAAAGATTATTGAAATTCCAAAACAAGAATTTACCTATGGCAGAGCCTTGAATATTGGCATAGCAGCGGTGGTCGACCGGGCAAAGTATATTGCTATGCTAAGTGCTCATGCAATTCCATGTAACGAGAATTGGTTGAGCGAACTGTTGGTTCCTGTGCGGGAACATTCCCGAGTGGTGGCAGTGTACGGCAAGCAAATTCCTTTTCCAGGGCACCTGAACAATCCAATTGTCCGTGCGCTGGCTTGTGAGGCATATCCAAAATGTTACGGAGACAAACCTTTCAGGACCAGCGAGTCGTACTTCTTCTCCAATGTGAACAGTCTGATTACTATTGATAGTTGGCTGAAAAACAAATTTGATGAATCACTTGTGGCATGTGAAGACTGGCAGTGGGCCAAGATGGCTGTTGATTGTGGAGGGGTGATTGCCTATCAGCCAGGGGCAGCAGTTTATCATTCACACCTCGATAGTTATGCGAGTTATTTTACTCGACTTCGCCGAGAAGCAATGGGGGCCAGGAAGATAGATCCAATTTCTCATCCTCCACTAAGGCGACAGGAATGCTGGCATTTGGTGAAGTATGCCTTTCTAGATTATCTGAGACGCAGCAAACAGCGAAGATCACTTGTCGACATACACTGGGATATCTTTCGCTATAAGGTAGTCGCAACGCTGGCTACTTATAAAGGACGAAAAGATGCGAGAGTCTGACCAGAAGGTTCTATTTCTTTTGTTGGACGCCTTTAGGCATGACTACATCAACTCAGTAGACACACCTTTTTTATATTCCAAAATCTCACAGGGTGTATATGCAAAGAAGTTGAAAAGCGTTGCGGGTTTTACTCAGAGAACAGCTATCTACACAGGAACTACTGGTGTGGAAAGTGGAATGTTCACCATGTTCACCTTTGACTCGGCAAGATCTCCATTCCGTTTTTTGCAGGGCTCTGCAAAACTAAGGAAGTTCTCGTCAGGGCGCCGTTGGTGGGATGCACTTCCTGCCTGGCCTGGCTTTGGCTTGCTACGGGAGATCCTGAATCGCTGCTTTCAAAACAGATTGGTAAGTTTTCGGGAGTGGATAGCAAAAGAAGCCAAAAACTACGCGGCGCACGCACCTCTGGCACAAATTCCTCTATATCTGTTGCCAGAAATAGGGGTCTCCGAGGACAACCTTCCCGTCTATCTGCCGGGGGCCTTCAAGCAGGAGAGTATATTTGACGTATTTCAGCAAACAGGCATCCTGTACGAATATCTCATGTATCCGGTTATAGACTGCCAGGATGACGATGTCTTGGAAGCGTTCATTCAAAAAAGGGAGTCAGCCTCACACATCCTGCTCGGCCAATTTTCTGACTCAGACATGATTGTCCACCATTGTGGACCCGATTCATATGAACGTCGCAAAGTAGCAGGCGAAATTGATCGCAAGTTACGTGAAATCGCCGCCAGTTATGGCAATAATACCACTTGGATTATCGTGGGTGACCACGGTATGACCGAGGTAAAGGAAGAGATAGACGTTCCTGCCCTGCTTGCCCCGATTGAAAGCAGATTAAATGTTGAGATGGGCCGGGACTACTTGCTTTTTCTCGATTCAACCATGGCGCGCTTCAGGTGGAAGTCGGAGGCTGGCAAACTCTTTCTTGATGAAGTAAAGAAGCAGGAGCAATTATTAAAGAAGGGCTTTTTCATTGATGAGAAATTGGCCAATGAATATTCTATTCCCTATCCTGATAAACGGTATGGTGATTTGATTTGGTGGGCAAATAATGGCGTGCTGCTTTTCCCGGACTATTTTCACGACCGGCACACCCATGTCAAAGGAATGCATGGATATAGGTCAGACCACGATGACATGAAGGGTTTCTTCCTTGCCTTCGGTCCAGAGATTCAACCAAGGGTAATAGAAGAAGTCAATTTGATTGATGTGTGTCCTTCTATTTGCGCAGCAGTGGCTGTCCGAAGCACGGAAAGTAATAGAGGTACTTGCCTACTGGTGAGCTGATGCCGAAGTTTACGCTCCACAATCGGGTTGATATTGAAAATGACGTACAGGAGGACTTGAATTTTATTGTTGACAGCATCAAAGCGAGTAATCTCGAGTACTCTTCAATATATCTGATCGGAGCGTTTGGTCGCGGCGAAGGTACAGTGAGATTTGATGGCAGTCGCTGGCGTGCTGTTAATGACTATGACTTGCTGGTAATAGCACCAAATTGCGAAAGAATTGGCCCATTTCTGCAAACTCTTGCTGGCAAACTAGCGCAGTCTCTGAAAGTAGACTTTGTAGATCTTGGCTGTGTACAGAGAAGATCACTGCCTTTTCTGCAATGCACCATTCAGAACTATGACTTCAAATATGGCAGTAAGCTGTTGGCGGGTGAGGACGTGCTCGGCGAGGTCCCGCAATTTCGGCGGGAAGACATTGGCCCCTATGAAATAGTGCGGCTCATCTGTAATCGTGCGGCTGGTCTTCTGTCAGCTCATCTGCCGGAGAATGTCAGCTCGCGGCAATATTATGCAAATCAATGCATGAAGGCTTGTATTGCTACGGGTGATGCAGCGGTGTACCTGGTTAAGGGGTATCATCACCTTTACGCAGCTAGACTAGAGATGTTTCGTAGTCTTGCTGCTGGTGCCAAACTTCCTTTTTCCTTGCCGCAAGAAGCGATAGAAGCTGTGATTGCAGCATATGAATGGAAACTGAAAGGACTTCATTCCAAGATGTTTTCTATTGATAAAGCACTGATGAAAATTATTATTAGCGAAGTGTATTGTGCGATTACGAGGTATTGTACTGGTAAGCACGTGTTCACAGTTGCTCAGGCCGAACGAGAACTTCTAAAATACTTTAAAAATAATAAGAAGTACGGCAACAGTGTTACGACAGCACCCAAAATCGGCTTCTTGCATAGTATCAATAATGTTTTTGGAGTAAAAAATCGCACTCTATTTTCACAGCCCTTTTTCTATTGTCAGACACCTTTGTCCAGGACACAATTTGTAAAAGAGGTTTGCCAAAGATTCTGGATGATTCCTGCAATATTTAGAAATATGAATAATCCCAACATTCCAGTATTAATATGGGCTAGATTTCATCACTGATCAGAAATTTGTTTAGATCAGAAAATTTTCTTAGTTAACCTGGGCACATAGTTGCTGCGATGCGGATACTTGTAATTTCCAATCTTTATCCACCCCACCATGCTGGCGGCTATGAGCTTGCCTGTGAGGAGATGGTTGCAAATCTCAAAGGGCGAGGACACGAAATTATTGTACTTACAAGCACTTATGGTGAAGGACGACTGCAAACTGAAGATGATGTCTATCGTTGGTTAATGCTTCGTTTTGAGAGAAGGGTTAACTGGAGAGATGTTCTTCTCAAAGAGAGGCTCAATCAAGCAGCCTTCAGACATGTCTGTGAAGAGTTCTCGCCCGAGGTCGTTTTTTTTTGGAACATGTCTCACATTTCTATTTCACTGGCAGCAATAGCAAGAGATATGGGATTGCCGACTTGTTACTATATTTTTGACAACTGGCTGGCAACATGGGAAATGGATCACTGGTTTCAGCTGTGGCGTGCCAGGGGTAAGGGACTCGACTATTTTCTACACAGATTGTTGTCACGAAAATTTGCCTTGATTGTGCCGCCATTTCTCTGGGATATGTCTTCAGTAGTATTTGCCAGTAGTTACTTGAAAAGTGTTGCCCTCAGCGTTGGCAAACCTGTCCAAGACGCAGCTGTTGTTCACTGGGGCATCGACATCGACAAATTTCCGTATAAGTCAACGGATTCTCCAGTACCTAGCCGGCTTCTCTATGTCGGCCAAATAGTGCCTCACAAGGGCATTGAAACCGTCATTGAAGCTTTGGGGATAACCAGACAATCACTGGGCGACAGAAGTCTGTCCTTTGATATCGTTGGGGATCATGACGGTGCAAGTACCTACACAGCTTTCTTGAAGGATGTTGCAGGAAGATGCGACGTTGATGATCGAATTGCCTTTATAGGTGCGGTGTTGCGTGAGAATCTCCCCAATGTATACCAGAGCCACGATATCTTGGTCTTTCCTTCCCTCTGGGATGAGCCATTCGGCATAACTCAGCTGGAGGCGATGTCATCTGGCCTTGCTGTGATTGGCACAGGTACCGGTGGCAGTGCTGAAATTCTGGAAAGTGAGGTTAACTGTCTTACCTACTCCAAAGGAGATGCAGCAGGATGTGCTCGACAGATATCTCGCTTACTTGAAAACCGCAGTCTGTTCAGAACATTGCGAAGAAATGGCCGAAAGACTGTTGAAAAGAAGTTCCGCATTGATCAGACGGTTGATTTGTTGGAAAAGGCACTTGTTGATGCTCCCAAGGTGCAGAGATCCAATAAGAAAGTCTGGGAAGTCGCGACAACCAGCAAAAGAGTCAGAAGGCAAGAATTTGCAATTAAGGCGGCAAGCTATAAGAAGCAGCTGAAGCTGGTCAAACTGGCATGCCAAGCAGCTGAGATTCTCAATCCCTTACGCTGGGCCAAGAATCTGATAATAAGAAGTGAGATTATCCTGGTAGCCTTGGCCCTTGCCTTACTCCGCAAATCATCTCTTTTGCCGCCTTTGCGGAAGCCTGGCGCCGTTGCCTTTGCGGCGCACAGAATTCAAACTGTTTTGGTCATCCACTTGGCAGGTAAAGACAGGGCAGTTCTAATAAGCCCATTTCTGCGCGAGTTGCGGAGATTTTTGCCTCATGCGTGGATTGGCCTTGTTGTAAGACCTGCCACTGCCAATCTTTTTGAAAAGTGTCCATATATCGATAAAGTCATGGTTTTTGACGGTGGAGGCATGGAGAATGGCGGCAAATCCAAAGATAGTCCGGTCCTTAGCTGGTTAGGGGCAATTCGTTATGTGATGCGTAATTTCAACAAGGTTCTGGTTGATATGGCCATATTGCCCGGATGGGAGGATGAAAGGGAGTTAACAGCATCACACGCCCTGATGCGATTAATTGGCGCGCCATGGCGGCTGGGATACTTGGAGGCTACAGCTACACCAGTGCGACCCCAAAAAATATCATTAGACCAGCCGTTCACATACGGGCCGCAAAAGGGTATGCCCAGAAATGAAGTGGAGAGCCAGTTGGATATTCTCCGTTTCCTGGGAGCTCACATTGCCAGTACAGATACAGAGGTGTGGCTCTCTGAAGAAGACTACAGGTACGCAGGACGAGTTATGGCGAACGCAGCCAGTGACTCTGCTGACTTTGTCGTAGCATTGTCTCCTGGAGGGCAATATTCTGGACTGCAATGGCCTGTGGAGCGATTCATCCGGCTAGGGAGATGGTTGCAGGAGGATTACAATGCGTACATTCTTGTCATTGCCGATGACGCACATCTAGTGCCTGCATGCCAGATTTACAAGGGTCTTGTGCGAGGGCGTGCCATGTTTATCGGGGATTCGAGTAGGCCGCGACGGATAGCTGCACTTCTCGAGAGGTGCAAGATGTTTGTCGGCGCCTACTCCGGGCTAATCCACCTGGCAGCGGCAGTGGGCATACCAGTGATAACCATTTTCGGTCCGGAGGATTATAGACGTTTTAGCCCTAGGGGTGCAGGCCATGAGGTGATACGTTTGCACCTGTTGTGTGATCAATGCGGTGGGGCCTGTCTTTATACTTCTCCGCTGTGTTTGGACGGAATCGAAGTAAGTAAGGTCAAGAGACTTGTTGCCGCTAAACTGGAACCCTGTCAATGATATATTCGCACAATCTTCCTTGTGAAGAGCGCTCAAACCGAAAGCTAGAGTCAGCTCGCTCGGACCTAGCCGTGGTAAAGCGCAGCCAGGCTTGCTCTTGGGAGAGAATGATCGTTACCTGGCGGCTGCAACATTGTTGCCATAGCGGGAAATAGATGGGATCAGGTATGGAGTAAGAGAGTATGCTCATCGCTCTAGACGCTAGGTCTTTACTCGAACCTCTCACTGGTGTTGGCTATTACAGTTATTACCTCTTCTGGCATCTCCTAGAACAAGACAAGCAAAATGACTACCTGCTTCTAGGTCCAGCAGGCCTTCGCCGCAATTTGCTCAAGGCGAGGCTCCCTAGAGAAGAGAAGATTCACAGGCTACAGCAGGCTGCTGTAGGAGGATTTAGAAAAAGGAGCGCCTATGAACGGCTAAAACTGCTTATGTTTTATGGGCCGAGTGCTGTTTTTCGAATTTACCATCTCCGCTGGCGAGCCAACCTGTTTTTCGGTCCCAATTTTCTTGGTTTTTTCTCTGCCAATTGTACTACAGTGATTACAGTCCATGACGTGAGCTATTTGATCTATCCTGATTGCATTGCCGAGAAAACTCTAAGAATTCTAAGAAAACACATGCCAACACATCTTGCCAGGGCGGACCATATTATTGCCGTCTCCCAAAATACCCGGAAAGATCTGGTGCGACTCTGCGGTGTGCCAGAGGAGAAAATTGCAGTTATTTACCCCGGCTATAATGCGGAGCTATTCAAACCACTGCCGATAGAAAATCGTGTACTTTCTGATAAGTTCAATTTGAAGCCGGGCTACATCTTATATGTAGGGACCATCGAGCCTCGCAAGAATCTCATTACCCTGCTACAAGCTCATCGCCTTCTTTGTCGAAAAGGCATAACCGTTCCTTTGGTGTTCTGTGGAGCTATTGGCTGGAAGAGTGAATCCTTTTTCAATACTTTGAGGTCCCTGGAGTCCAAGGATTCAGTTCGGCTTCTAGGCTATGTGGACGAACAGAGCCTCCCTTTGCTTTATAACGGTGCAGCATGCTTTGCTTTTCCATCCATATACGAAGGGTTTGGTTTACCTTTGGTCGAAGCCATGGCATGCGGCTGTCCGGTGATAAGTTCAAACGTCTCGGCCATCCCTGAGGTGGTAGGGGATGCCGGCTTGCTTATAAAGGATCCACTGGATCAGTCTATGTTAGCTGACGCCATTGAACAGGTTATCGGCGACGAAACCCGGCAACAACAGATGCACCTGAAAGGAATTGAACGAGCAACTCGTTTCAGCTGGAGGAAGACTGCCCGGGAGACCCTGAAGATATTTACTGAACTGCTTGGAGAAAATGAAACTAACTCATTCGATTCATATGTTCATTGAGGACCTATTTACTGAGGACTTGGTGTTGATTGAGCAAATGCTTCGAGGTAAGTCAGCAAAATACGTCACTGTATTTGCGAACTGAAGCACCAATGAGGAGTCGGCCTGTTAACCTGTGTGGTTTAGAAATGGGCGGCCTCACGTGAGCTCAGGAAGAACTCGAGAGTCTGCCGGGCGGTATTTTCCCAGGTGAACTTATGTGCTCGTGAGAGTGCGGCTTGGCGTAGTCTGTGATGTGTTGCTTCTTCCAGGGCAACTTCATCAATGCTTTTTGCCAACAGCACAATGTCATTGGGGTTCACCCTGATTGCTGCATCTCCGACAATCTCTTCTATTGCTGGTATATCTGAAGTGATCACAGGCACCCCGCAGGCCATAGCCTCCAGAACCGGCAGACCGAATCCCTCGTAAAGCGATGGATAGACAAAGGCTCTTGCCATCGAATAGATGGCTGGCAGATCATCATCGTCTACAAACCCGGTGAACATGACCTCGTTGCCGATCCCTAATTGTTTGACAGTCTCAAATATATCGCTGTACAGCCAGCCAGTTTTACCAATGATCACGAGTTTCAGGATCTGGCGAGACTTGGCTCTGGCAAAGGCCTTGAGAAGACCGACAATGTTTTTTCTGGGCTCGAGAGTGCCGACAGAAAGGATATAAAATTCGGGCAAGGTGTACTTTGCCCTTACAGTTGCCCTGCGGAAGGAATCGCTTACTGGCACAAAACGGTCGTCTTTGCCCAGAGCTGTGACGCAAATGCGGCTGCCACGAATACCGAGTTGCAATTGCAGGTCTTTCTTGGTGGTTTCAGAATTGACAATGAAACCATCGTAGGTTTTCACATTGGTCATCCTGGTCAGACGGTAATAGAGGACAGAGTGTTTGTAATAGCACTCAGGAAACAACAGAGGAATCACGTCATGGATGAAGACAAACCGGCGCCTGGCAGCTCGGAAAGGTAGCAGCGGCCATATGCTGCCGGTGTGAAAATATATGTCCAATCTGTGACGCCTGGTTATGTAGGGAAGATAGAACTGCAGCCACAGGGGAATAAGGATGACATCGCTGGAGAAAATTCTTGCCAGCGGATTGTGGTCAAAGAGCTGAAGGTTCGGTTGGGCGGTCAATCTCTTGGCGTCTGGCGCTGACAGGGGCGATGGGCTGAAAAGTGAGTAATGATTTTGGGGGTCTATTCTTGCAAGACTGAGAGCGATGTGAAAACCATACTGGCCGACCCCTGTTTTCTTGCCGTGCAGGTGCTCGATGGAGATGCCTATATTCATTTCCGCCAATACCCTCAAAAGTAATTCTGCCATGCAGCTGCAAGACTCGTGCAACATTGATTGTGGTTCTGCATTTACCTGGGCACTATAAGGCTTACCCCTCGAGCCAGAGTAATCGGTGTGCGCGATTGCATTCGTCTGGCTGGACCTCTGCAGCAATTCACAATCTTGCCAATTATGGTATATATCTTGCGTCTCGGCCATTAGCAAGAAGCTTTAATTCAACAGGGGCCAGGGCCGCGGTTGTGGGAGACAGTTTCTGAACTGCCAGCGAGGAGGCTGTCAATATTGCAGCGCACTTTTGACCAGCAACCATGAGAGTTAGTATTGTCATACCGGCATACAACGCCGCCAGTACCATTGGGCAGACCGTGCAATGGAGCCTCGAACAGGCCAACAATGGTTGCGAGCTGGAAGTTATTGTGGTGGACGATGGTTCTACGGATGACACTGCCATAGTGGCAGCAGCCCATGGCGCCAGGGTGATCAGCCAGGTAAATCAAGGACCAGCTGCGGCTCGCAACAGAGGCTGGCATGAAGCTACCGGCAGCATTGTCTGTTTTACGGATGCAGATTGCATTCCCTGCAAGAACTGGCTGGCAAACCTACTCCAGGGATTCAGAGACTGGCGGGTTGGCGCAGTGGCAGGTAGCTACCATATTGCCAATGCCGGTTCCTGGTTGGCTCGTTGGGTGCACCGGGAAATAATTGAACGTCACAACCGCATGCCTGCCACGGTACGCGCCTTTGGTTCTTACAACGTTGCCATGCCACGCTATATATTAGCAGCAACAGGGGGCTTCAATACTGAATATCCTCAGGCCAGTGGTGAAGATACCGACCTATCGTACAGAATTATCAAGGGAGGCTGGCACATTGTTTTCGTTCCAGAGGCCAGGGTTGCGCATTATCATCCTGAAAATCTGTGGCGCTATCTCAAAGAGCAATTTCGGCATGGCTACTGGCGGGCCAAACTTTACACGGATCATCCAGAGATGATCGCAGGCGACGACTATACCCTTCTCAAAGACCGAGTTGAACCTCTCTTCGTCTTGGCAACCACCGGGCTTTTTCTTCTTTTTGGCAGTGGCTTTGCTGTCCTGCAGATGCCGCTCTGGCTAACTCTTGTCTGCTATGCTTTCCTGCAGCTGATCTGGCCGCTCAAGTGGGGGATCGCCGAGCGCAAGCTCGCACCTCTGCCCTATGCCGGAGTTACTTTTGTGCGCGGCTTTGTTCGTACTGGGGGGTTAGCCCTGGGGGCCTTACGGTTCGGCAAAAAGTTCTTGGTGCCAACTTGGTTTAAAGCAAACCGCCTCTGATGCTGCTGAGGGTATTGCCTTGAAAAAAAAGACCTTGATAATCGTGCCGGCTTTCAATGAGGAAGCTAGCATCGCTCAGGTGGTGAAGCAGCTGAAGGAACACATCCCCTGGGGTGATATCTTGGTGGTGGATGACGGCTCCAGGGACAGAACAGCAAGAAGGGCTCGCGAGAGTGGCGCCATGGTGCTGAGCCTTCCCTATAACATGGGTATAGGCAGCACTGTTCAGAGCGGTTTCCTGTTTGCCAAAGAAAAGGGTTATCATTTTGCTGTACAGGTGGACGGTGATGGACAGCATCCTGCTGCCGATGTGCCACGGCTGCTGGCAGCACTGGAAGATGGGGCGGACATGGCCATTGGTTCTCGTTTCGTGGCACCTACAGGCTACAGAGCGCCACTTTTCAGAAACATAGGCATCAAGATATTTTCTTTGCTGGTGAGCATGATTGTCGGCAAGAGAGTGTATGATACTACTTCCGGTTTCCGGGCCATAAACCGCCGGGCCATCCTGCTGTTGACCCAGGAGTATCCCCATGATTATCCTGAGGTCGAGGCCTTGATCACCCTGCATCGTCATGGCATGCGGTTTGTGGAAATTCCTGTGGCAATGAACCACAGGGAGGAGGGAAGATCCTCCATATCCGCTGGCGCTGCCGTCTATTATATGTTGAAGGTTACTCTGGCGACTCTGGTGGCCAGTATCAAAGGGAGGCAATAGGAAATGACTGAAATTGCCCTGCATCTCAGGATCATCATCGGCATCCTCAGTTTCACTCTGGCTGGAATCATCATCGAGTTGATTCGCCAGGGCCGTCTCAAGGAACACTATGCCATTGTCTGGCTGTTGACGGCGGTATGTATTTTCATTTTTGGAATTTGGCCCGATTCACTCAACATCGTCTCGCGCATAGTCCGCCTGCACCATCTCACTACCCTATTCATGGTGGCTTTTCTTTTTCTACTGGCGATTGTTCTGCATTTCAGTCTGGCGATCAGTCAACTTTTTGAGAGAAATCGCCGCCTGACCCAGGAAGTGGCCTGGCTGAAGTTTGAGCTGGAACAATTGAAGGAGGCAAAGGTTCGTCAGCGCCGGGTAAAACTGGTGCAATCGCCAGGCTAGTCACCACGGCTCCGGATCAAGGTGTAGACGTTTTCCAGGGCTGCCGGCAGCCCATCAACCCTGGGCCCACCGCCCTGAGCCATGTCCGCTCTGCCGCCGCCCCTGCCGCCTACTTGAGCAGCGAGCTCCTTGATGATCTCGCCAGCATTGAAGCGGTCGGTGAGATCACTGGTCACTCCACAGATGAGCATTGCCTTGCCGTCTTCCCCTTCGGCACCGAGAACAATTACCGCCGATTTCAGCTCCGCCTTGAGATTGTCGAGCATTACCCGCAAATCTTTGGGGCTGTCGACCTGCACCTTGGTACTGAGTACTTTGATTCCATTTACAGTGCGGGCTTCCTTGCCGCTGGGGGCGAATCGTCGGCTCAAAGCCTGAGCTTTAACCCTTTCCACTTCCTTTTCCAGCTCTTTTTGCTGTGCCAGAAGCTTGCTGATTCTATCACGCAAATCTTGGGGTGCGGTTCGCAGCAAGGCGGCTGTTTCTTTCAGGATCCGTTCCTGTTCCTGAACATATTGCACAGCAGTCGGGCCAGTTAGTGCTTCAATGCGCCGAACTCCGGCCGCCACTGAACTTTCGGAGACGATCTTGAACAAGCCGATGTCTCCAGTATGATGGCTGTGAGTGCCTCCGCAGAGCTCACTGGAGTAGTCTCCTATTGACACCATGCGCACAGTATCACCATATTTTTCCTCAAAAAGTGCCATGGCACCCTGAGCAATGGCCGTGTCCATATCTGTGATGCGGGTGGTTAGATCTCTATTTTCCACAATGCGTTCATTTACCTGTCGTTCTATGAGGGCTAGCTGCTCAGGGGTGAGTGCTTCGCTGTGAGAGAAATCAAAGCGGAGTCGATCCGGGCCCACATAGGAACCTTGCTGCTTTACGTGGTCTCCCAAGACGCTTCGCAACACATGGTGCAGGATGTGGGTGGCAGTGTGATTCCTCTCCGTGGCCCTCCTCTTTTCTTCATCCACTCTGAGATTGACCTGGTCTCCTACTCTAGCGGCTCCCTTTTCCACCTGGCAGAGATGGACAATGAGATCGCCAGGTGTCTTCTGGGCATTTTCCACCTTGAGCACGAAGTTCCTGCCGCTCATGTATCCTGAATCGCCGGTCTGGCCGCCGGCCTCGCCATAGAACGGCGTCTTGTCGCACACAACCTCTACCTGTTCACCTTCGCTAACCTCTGATACCGCCCCATTTTTGGTGAGTAGAGCGAGAATCACCCCCTCGTCTTCGGTGCGGTCATAGCCGGTGAAAGTGGTGGTGATCCCCTGGGCGCTCAGCTGCTTGAGGGCTTCTGAAGTTTCCAGCACGCCGGAAATCTTGAAGGCGGCCCTGGAACGCTGGCGTTGCTCTGCCATTAGTTTTTCAAAGCCGCTCTCATCCACCTGGAACTGCAAGTCCCGGGCTGTGTCCATTACGATGTCGATGGGAAAACCATAGGTGTCATAGAGTTTGAAAATCACTTCGCCGGGAAAGACGCGCAGGCCATCCTTTTTCAGTTTTTCCACTTCATCTTGCAGTTTGGCCAAGCCCCTGTCGAGGGTGGCAGAGAAGGATTTTTCTTCATTACCCAGGGCCATTTTTATATAGCTTGCATTCTGGGCCAATTCAGGATAGGTGTCACTCATTGCCGCGATAACCGAGTCGGCAACCTTGTCCAAAAAAGGTTCCTCCACTCCCAGAAGTCTGCCATGGCGTACAGCCCGGCGAATAACGCGGCGCAGCACGTAACCGCGGCCTTCGTTGCTGGGCAGCACGCCGTCGCAAATGAGGAAGGTAGCGGCCCGGCCGTGATCAGCAATGACCTTGATGGAGACGTCCTTGTCGGCATCGCGTCCGTGGGCGTGGCCACTTATTGCTTCGATGGCATCAATGATCTGCCGAAACAGATCAATATCATAATTAGTCGGCACTCCTTGCAGGACTGCTGCTATTCTTTCCAGGCCAGCACCCGTGTCTATGGATGGAGCAGGCAGTGGTTCCATGGAACCGTCGTCTTTGCGATTGAACTGCATGAACACCAGATTCCAGAGTTCGAGGAAGCGGTCGCAGTCGCAGACGCCCGGGGCACACTCTGGGCCGCAGGCCATGTGTTCTCCCTGGTCTATAATGATTTCTGAACAGGGTCCGCAAGGTCCGGTATCGCCCATTGCCCAAAAGTTTTCGCTGGTGGGCAGCGTGAGGATTCTTTCTTGCGGCAGGTATCTACTCCATTCTTCCATGGCCTCCTGATCCACGCCGATACCCATGCTGTCGTCGCCTTCGTGCACTGAGGCATAGAGTTTGTCCTTTTGTAGATTGAGATCTCTGGTGAGGAATTCCCAGCCAAAATGGATGGCTTCCTTTTTGAAATAGTCACCAAAAGAAAAATTTCCCAGCATTTCAAAGAAGGTGTGGTGGCGAGCTGTTCGTCCCACGTTGCGGAGATCATTGTGCTTGCCGCCGGCTCGCATACATTTCTGACATGAGGTGGCGCGTACGTAATCGCGCTTTTCCTCCCCGAGCAGCGGTCTCTTGAACTGAACCATGCCGGCGTTGGTGAACAGCAGGGTGGGGTCATCGTGGGGAACCAGCGAAGAACTCTTCACAATGGTATGGCCGTTGGCACGAAAGTATTCGAGGAATGCGCTTCTGATCTCAGCAGTTTTCATTGTTCTGTTTTCCTCCCTTCACCAATGTCGCTGATGTGCAAGCCGTAAGCTTCTCTCACCTGACGCTCAATAGCGGTGCAGACATCAGGATGTTCTTTCAAGAACAGCTTGACGTTTTCGCGGCCTTGCCCCAATCGATCGCCGCCGTAAGAATACCAGGCTCCGCTTTTCTCCACGATATTGAGTCCAGTGCCCATGTCCAGGATATCTCCTTCTCTGGAGATGCCCTGGCCATACATGATATCGAATTCAGCTTCTTTGAAGGGAGGCGCCAGCTTGTTCTTCACTACTTTCACCCTGGTGCGACTTCCTATAATCTCCTGGCCATCTTTTATGGCACTGATGCGCCTGATGTCGAGACGCACGGAAGAGTAAAATTTCAGAGCATTTCCTCCAGTGGTGGTTTCCGGATTGCCGAAGAGTACTCCCAGCTTCATGCGGATCTGGTTGATAAAAATAACGGTGGTCCTGGACTTGCTGATGGCGGCTGTGAGCTTGCGCAGTGCCTGAGACATGAGGCGCGCCTGCAAGCCCATGTGGGAGTCTCCCATTTCTCCCTCTATTTCGGCCCGCGGCACCAGTGCTGCCACAGAATCGATGACAACCGCATCCATGGCACCGCTGCGCACCAACACCTCAGTAATTTCCAGCGCTTGTTCACCCGTATCCGGCTGAGAGATGAGCAGGTCGTCCACATTTACCCCAAGTTTACGGGCGTACGAGAGATCAAGGGCATGTTCAGCATCAATAAAGGCGGCAATGCCATTGCGCTTCTGGGCTTCTGCTACTATATGCAGAGCCAGGGTAGTCTTGCCGGATGATTCGGGGCCGAAGATTTCAACAACGCGACCACGCGGCACGCCGCCTAGACCCAGGGCCAGGTCGAGCGACAGAGAACCCGTAGGTATGACCGGTATATCTGCAACCGCCTGTTCACTGCCCAGTCGCATTATTGCTCCCTTGCCAAATTGACGTTCTATTTGACTCATGGCAAGGTCAATGGCTCGTTGTCTTTCATCACTCTCTTTTGCCATGTTGTTCCCCTAATGTGTAAGTTGCCAAGCAGCAGTCCCACATGTCGGCCTGGGGCGATGCCAGGTTCGATACTGCCGTGGTAAGTAAGGGTTTACCTCGATGCGGGAGCAGCAAGCGGTATGTGTCGAAGTTCCGTGTAGATCGCCCCGGTCGGTCTGAGATCACTTTTATACAATATTATTTCCTGGACGTCAAAAGGATTGAACTCAGTCAGAGGGATAGCTGCCACCAGCTGGGACAAATCCTGCTGACTGCGGCGATCTCTAATACGGCCTATGGTGAGATGGGGTTTGAAAGGTCTTTTTTCTCTGGGAAAACCAATTGATTCCAGTTCGTCTTCCAGGCGAGCCTGAAGGCGCAGAAGCGGTACAATTTCTCCCTGGAGTCCCAGCCAAATTACCCGCGGTTTGCGAAGGTTGGGAAAACCTCCCAGGGTGGTGGCTCGCAGAGTGAACACTGCTTCCCCGGAGGTGGCCTGATTTATGGCGGCAGCAATGTCATCCACCTGCTCTGGCTGGATGTTTCCCAGGAACTTGAGGGTAAGGTGAATGCTGTGGGGTTTCACCCAGCGCACTCGAGCACCATGGGCTCGCAACGCTTGTTGAACTGCAGCAATGGCCTCTCTAGTTTGTTCAGGTATCCGGATGGCTATGAAGGTACGGATCATAGTTTTCAACTCTTCAGGGCTAGGGATTTTTTTGGGCGGCGTCGTGGGCTTTGCCTATTTCTTCCCGAGCAATTGCCAGATTCTTTCTTGCCTGGGCAAATTCTGGCTTGAGATGAAGGGCCTGTTGAAAGTGGCTGATGGCCTGTTCCAGTTTCCCCTGCCGGGCCAGGGCAACGCCAAGGTTGTTGTGAGCTTTGGCGTAATTCGGCTTCAAGGCCAGGGCCTTTGCATAAGCAGCCACAGCGGCGCCGAGATTGCCCTTGCGGCTGAGTACATTGCCAAGATTGTTGTAGGCCTCGGCATACTCGGGGTCGATTTCTATGGCCTTTGCATAGTGAGTAATTGCCTGCTGCAGCTGGCCCGTGTGTTCGAGCAGCACTCCCAGATTGTTATGAGCTTGTGCAGATTCAGGATTGAGCTGCACCGCAGCATAGTAGTGCTCTGTGGCTTGCTTGATCTTTCCCTGCTGCAGGAGGGCAACCGCCAGGTTGTTGTGAGCTTCGGCAAAGCCAGGCAGCAGTTGCAGGGCCTTATTGAAATGGGCGATCGCCTGGTCCAGCTTTCCCTGTTGCAGCAGGGCATTTGCCAGATTATTGTGTGCCTCGGCATAGTTTGGATACAGTCGCAAGGCTTCCTGGTAATGGGCCATGGCCTCCTCGAGACGGCCCTCATCCCCCAGGGCCTGTCCAAGGTTTAGATGCGCAGTACGGTTGTTCGGTGTCTTGCTGAGGCTGTCAGACCAGAGGCTTACCGAATTTTGCCAAACTTTGTTGCGTTCAATACTCAAATATGACAAGGAAGTCAACAAGATGACGGCGGCAGTTGATACGGCAAATGTCCTTAGTCTTTTTGCCGGGTGAGTGTAGAGGAAATTCTCTAGAATCAGTGAAAACCAGAGAAACAGACCAATGCCCGGCAAGTAAAGATAACGGTCCGCTATCTTGGTTGAGATAGGGATAATATTTGTGACCGGCAGGAGAGTGATAAAGAACCAGCCGAAACAGAACAGGGGCAACCTTTGCCACTTTTTGGGACGGACGGTTACATAGATAATTAAACTTAATAAAATACAGGCGGCTATAATGATCTTATAAACAGGAAAGTCATAGGAGATATTTTCAAGATACCAGTTGTTGAGCCAGAATGGCAAAAGCATATTTCTAAAATAGTCATAGAGCGCCCACAACATAAGCAAGAGAGTATAGAGAGGATTGTTATGGTAGTGGCTTTTTATAGCAGCACCTGTGCCGGTTGCTACTAAATTGAGAAGCAATATTGTTTGAACAATGCTGAGGAAAAGATAAGGTAGATAATATAGGAATTTCTTTCGCAAGATATAAAAGAAATTTAAGTCTGTGTGACGACAATAGTCGTAGAGATATAATACTGCTGGCAGTGTCACACTGAAGGGGCTGGAAAGTAACGCCAGCAGATATACTACGATGGAGAGAATGTAACAAGAAAATGAGGTTTTCTCTCTTTCTGCCTCTACATAGAGATAGAAAGCGAGGATATAGAAAAGCGCAAGCAGTACATATTTTCTGGAAGAAATCCAGGCGACCGCCTCAACGTTTACTGGATGCATTACAAAGAGCAGGGCAGTACACAAAGCAACCATTCTGTTCGAGCCGTCATACTCTTCACCTCGCAATCGCTTCAACACCGCCGTAAGCAGTAAATAAAGAATGATTGCCGAGAGCCCGTGCAGAGCGGTATTGCTAATGTGGTAACCCAGAGGATTCAAATTCCACAGGCGATAGTCTATAGCATAGCTCAACACTCTGACAGGCTGGTAAGTCTTGCCCTTTTTCGGGGTGAATATTTTAACAATATTCTTGCTGTCAAGAGATCTTATGGAGACGTTTTTCACCACAAGCTCAGTGTCGTCCCAGTTGGTAAAATCATTGTGCAGGGAATTGCCATAAACTATGGCAGTTGAAACCAGTATCAGTAAGACTGCAAAGATGAAGAATTTTTTTTCGGAAATGCTCTTGAAAGATATGGATGATGCCATGCTATAGTTCCTGGGAATCGGTACTTTTTCTAGCAGCATGCCCTCGAAGCTCCGAGAGAATAGCCACTATTCTCTCTGCAGCTCTGCCATCACCAAAGGCATCTCGGCGTGTTTTTCCCGGGCAGGCTTTGTCTACAGCTCTGATGATAAGATGGTCCTCACAACCTACCAGAACATTCCATCCAGAGGCCACTGTTTCCAGCCATTCGGTTTCTGTTCTGAGAGTGACGCAGGGCACGCCCAGCCAGTAGGCTTCCTTTTGCACTCCTCCCGAGTCTGTGACAATCACTCGCGCATGTTTCTCTAGGGCGAGCATGTCGAGATAAGATACAGGTTTGAGCAGTTGCAGTCTGACAGGAGCTATCCCTAGAAGCTGCAAAGCTTTTGAGGTGCGGGGGTGAGCAGGCATGACTACCCGCAGACCGTTTGCCGCGATTTTCTCGAAGGTCTGGAAAAGAGCTTGCAGTCTGCCTCTCTTTTCAGTGATATCTGCCCGATGTACTGTTACCAGAGCATATTGTCCCGGTTCGAGCCGGAGTTTCGGCAGGATGCGGGAATGGGCTTCTGCCAATGTCAAGTTTTTGACTATTGAGTCGTGCATCAAGTCTCCTACCTGATAGACACCCCGCACAATGCCTTCTTTTTTCAAATTACTTACTGCTGTGTGGCTCGGACAAAAGAGCAAATCTGAGAGATGGTCTGTTACCACCCGGTTGTGTTCTTCCGGCATTTGTCGATTATATGATCTGAGTCCTGCTTCGATGTGGACGAGGGGAAGGTGCAATTTGCAAGCTGCCAGAGCTCCGGCCAGTGTGGAATTGGTGTCGCCGTAGACCACCAGGTAATCGGCTGGCTGCGACAGCAGAATTTCTTCAATTCCAGCGAGCATCTGTGCTGTCTGCCAACCATGAGGACCGGAGCCTACTTCCAGGTTCACGTCCGGCTCCGGTATAGGGAGCTCGTCAAAGAAGACTCTTGACATCTCGAGATCGTAGTGTTGGCCGGTATGGATGAGAAATTCTTCATGCCCAGCCCGTTTCAGGGCTTCACTGAGCTGGGCAGCCTTGATAAATTGCGGTCTAGCTCCCACGATGGTGATTACCTGCAGTGCTGTCATGATGAGCCAACCTTGAAGATCTTGTTACCCTGTCGATGGTATTTCAGAGCGCAAGCGGGGCAAGAGGCTTCGCTTGCAGCAAAGGTCAGTTTCTCTCCACATTTGCAAACCCAGCCAACAATTCTGGCGGGTACGCCGACTACCAGGGCGTGGTCCGGCACATCTCTGGTCACCACAGCCCCGGCCCCCACAAAGGCATGACGGCCTATGGTGGTGCCGCAGATTACCGTGCAGTTGGCGCCCAGAGTAGCCCCCTTTTTCACCAGAGTGGGCCGCAGTTCATGACGTCTGGGGATGTGAGCCCGTGGATTGTACACGTTGGTGAAGACCACAGAAGGTCCTAGAAACACTTCATCCTCTACAGTAACACCCTGGTAGACGGAGACATTATTTTGAATCTTGCAGCCGCTGCCAATGGTGACTCTGGGGCCAATCATGACGTTTTGGCCGATGGTGCAATTGCCGCCTATTCTGGAGCCTGCAAGTATATGGCAGAAGTGCCAGATTTTTGTTGCTGGGCCTATAGTCACCCCCTCGTCCACATATGCTGACTCATGTATAAACGGCTGGGCAGCAGCAACTTCAGAGGCATCTTTTGCTCTGGCAATGGGGGAACTTGCTGCCTCGGTGGCCAACGCCTTGCTTTGCTCCAGAGACACCTGGCTGCTGTTTTGGTTGAGGGATTCCTGAGAGGCTTCGAGCACGCGCAGGACTCGCAGCCCCTCTCTGCCGTCCGTACGTGCAGGTCTGCCGTTAGCGATGCAGTCCAGAAAATGGCGGCATTCCACAGCAAGAGGCTCTTGCATGTCCAGCGGCACGGCCTCGGCTTCTCCTTTGGCAGCAACGGGAAGCCGCTTTACCCACTTTATCTGATGTGGGTACAGGAGGAGCTTTTCTTCGCTGAGATCATCAAATACGGCCATTTTCCTGTCTCCGACAACAACCAGCTTCTGTTCCTTGAAGGGGTGCAGCCAGGAGACAAAAATGTGCGCCTTGACCCCTGTGCGAAAATCGAGTGTGGTCAGTGTGGTGTCTGGTATCTTCTCCTGCAAGTAGCTGCCTCCTGTAGCATGCACCGTGGCCGGCATTTCGTCCAGGAGCATGAGAATGACCGAAATGTCGTGAGGGGCAAAGCTCCACAGGATGTTTTCTTCTGCTCTGATCTTGCCTATATTCAGTCTCATGGAATAGAGATACTGAATCTTTCCCAGTTCCCCTGCATCAACCAGTTCTTTGAGTCTGACAACCGCCGGGTGATATTGCAGTACATGGCCAACCATGAGAATCAATTGTTTTTGCTCGGCAAGAACCACCAGCTGCCGGCCGTGTTCAGCGGTGAGCGACAGAGGTTTCTCCACCAGCACATGCTTGCCGGCCTTGAGGCCTTGGAGCGCCAGTTCGTAGTGAGTCTCTGCTGGAGAGGCGATCACCAGCGCGTCGACATGGTGGTTGCCATCAGAGAGGAGATCTCTGAAGTCGCGAACAGTATAAATTGAGGGGTACTTTTGTTGAAATTCGGTTAACACCTCTGGGTCAGAATCACATATGATAGTGAGAGCTCCAAGATTGTGAAAATTGCGGACGAGATTCTTGCCCCAGTAACCTGATCCAACAACTGCTACCCTGATCATAGCGTTCCTCTGAGAACTGCTGCAAAATATAGAGACAGTGCTATTTGCTAAAAAGCATTTTTTTTTGATTGCGGTGGGGCGTATCTGCCTATAGTCAACCTATCTGCTGCTAAATTTGCTGTATTCACCAGAGTCATGTTGCGCCTGCCGAAGTAAAACGCCTCGCATGATATCTATTCTTGTTCGATCAATATTCTTCAGGGCTCTGCAAGGTACTACAGCCTGTCTGGCTTCAATTCGCTCTTCGCTGATTTCAGCACTTCATTGATCCCCAGGTGCCAAGCTGCCAGCAGCCCCAGACACAGAGGGATGGCGGACCACACCAACCGGTCAATGGCGACAAATGCCACACAAACCGAGGCCGGCGTATCCAGGCGACCGAGCAAGCCAATGAGGGATGCATCTTTGATGCCAATGCCCATTGGCACAAAAGACAGGAGGCCGGCCAGATGTGAAGCACAGTAGACAAAGGTCATCTCGGCCATGTTGACAGTGGTTCCCAAGGCATGCAGGACAACCCAGGCAGTGAGCGGCAGAAGCAGGGTCTTGATTGCAGAGATAAGAATGGCCGCCAACATTGACAGCAGTGACAGCTTTCCAAGGTACGACAGAAAATTAGCAAGCCAGGCGGGACGTCCTGGACACAGTGATGACAGCTGCCTTGAAAGCGCGACGAGCATGGCAAAGCAAATAATGACGACAGAGCCGAGTATGAGCCCGAGGGAAGCAGAAAAATAGATAGCACCAGAGAGCGTCACAATTATAACGGCCATAACAAAGACATCTAGGCCCGTTGTAAGAACCACGCTGGCGGTACCAGCCGGGTAGGGAATTGCCAGGATACGCTTGAAAAGGTAGATTCTGAGAGGCATGCCGAGTTTCAACGGTCCGGCGTAATTGACAGAGTAAGAAGCGAACATTACTTGGCACAGCCTGAATAGGGATTTAACGGGGGCCATTTTGCTGATGATCAGATTAAAATAATAGATAGTAAGTAGTTGTACTAGGAGAAACAGGCAGAGTATCAATGACCATTTGTTTAATGAAACGAGTGCAAAGATATTTAAATCAAAGCTCGGCAAGAACTGGGCAATATAGATAGAAGCAGCGAGGAACAGAATGGCAGCAATTCCTATTCTTATAAGAGTATTCCAGTTGCGCACGTCTATAATGTCCGTAGTAGTCGGTAACGTCATCTGGCCACCTACATAATTTCTCCACTACGATTGAGATCTAGCCATGAAAAATTGATTTTTTGAAGGTAGGTGACTGTATTTTTCCTGTTGGCAACGAGATTGGTTGACAATCTCACAACACATTGCTAACATCCATATCCTGTTTGTCGAACAGAGAATCCTGCGCTTGTGCTGACAGCAGGCCTAAATTACTATATACATCAACTACGACGTCAATTTCTTGCTGAATCCTTCCTTTCTCGAGGATGGTCTGACGACCATTTTTTTTGAAACGTTGCCGTAAATCTTCGCTGCCAAGCAACATGGCAATTTTTTCCCCCAAATCAGATGCATCGCCTGTGTTGCTCAGTAGTCCATTGTGGCCGTCTTTGATTATTTCGGGCATGCCACCTGCTCGAGAAACTACTGCCGGTACACCACAACTGAGGGCTTCCAGCAAGGATACTGGCGTTCCCTCCCTCAGGCTGGGCAGCACGAATATGTCAGCCGCATTGTACCATAGGGGCATCTGCTGGTTTTCTTTGTGCCCCACGAAATGTACGGTCTTCTCTATGCCCAGGCGACGAGCTCTTGCCCGCAGCTCCTTTTGCAAGGGCCCGTCGCCCACCACATAGAGCTTGAGACTGGCATGATGATCTTTGACCCTTTTAAAGGCAGAGAGCAGCAGGTCAACTCCCTTCCAGCGACTGAGGGAGCCGACAAAAAGTGCAATAGTGTCATGACAGGGTAAGCCAAGTTGTTTTCGTGCCTCCCTCCGGGGGAGTGGTCTGAAATATTCCGTGTCCACACTGCAATTTCTCACAGTTATTTTCTCAGAAGGCACCTGAAACTCTTCCCTTAGAATCTTCGAGAGTTCATCGCTTACTGCGATGATATGGTCGGCTGCTCCGGTAGTCAAGGTGGTCAGCCAGTGCAGCCATGGCTCGAGGCGGGCATATCTTGTCATGTCAGAACCATGAGCGTGTATGACCACGGGGATTCGAAGAAGGCGGCCAACAACAGCACCAATCAGCCCTGTGGGAAGTACAAAATGTGCGTGTATCATCTGGGAACTGTTCTTACGTGCTACAAGCAGACAGGCCACCAGGGCAGAACACATATATGTAACCATACGCGCCATGGGGATCTTGTCATATTCGATCAGGAGTTTTTCCTCGGAGAGAAAAGGGAAGCGATATACTGGCACCCCGGCAAATACTTCGCAGCGTTTGCTTCTCTTGAACAGTCTTGGGGTCACCACCTTGACTCGATACCCACGTTCCATCAGTTTTTGGGCGGCACGCCAGACGAAAATCCCTCGATAGCTGCCTTGGTAGTCCGGAAAACTGCTAGTCAGAAAGCAGATATGGGGTTGCGTGGAGCGCTTCATGTCAAGTTTCCGGTAGGCACCCCTCAGGAGTGATGCTGTGACTCATTTCTTTTTTTCATAGTTAGCAAGTTTATCTGTCGCTGCAGCCTGTATATCTCATTTCTCAGGTGGTTGTTCTGGGCGGCCACAAAGGCAAATGAAAAGAACTGGCTACCCATTATGAGCAAGATTAGCATCAGTGGTATAAGAGGTCTTCCTGGGTTCAGGGTCCCAGCATACCTGAGCCAGACGATGTAGATGCCAATGGCAAGTCCGAGGAGGGTAAGGAGGACTCCCACCAGGCCGAAGACAAGCAGGGGTTTTTCGAAAACTGAGAAGACGAGATGGGAAGCAGAGGTCTTCCTCAGTTTGAACTTTGAGTGCCCGCTCTTGCGGTTTTGCAGGGTTGCGGGTATTTCCTTTACCATGAAACCGAGGGCGCACACTTTGGAAAGAATTTCCAGATGAATTTCTTTGCCGTTAGACTCGAGTTCGAGAGCCTCGAGCACCTGCCGGCGATAACCCCGGAGAATGCAGGTGCTCGTCTTGAATGGCTGGGGAAAGGTGTATTCTAGAATCTTGTTTCCCAACCTGCTGATGAAAACACGCCAGGGGTTCACGCCAACCACTCTGCCCTCTGCCATGTAGGCGCTGCCGAGGACAACATCATTCATCTGCTCGGGATCGGCGAGTTCTTCATAGATGCGCAAAATATGTTCGGGGCTGTAACTCAGATCAAAATCAATGGTAATAACGTATTTGCCGCGAGCGTGCTCGAAGCCGGTCCGAAGAGCCTTGCCGCGGCCGCAATTGACAGGGTATGAAATAATCCGCAGGTTAGGGAACTGCTTGGCTAGCTCCTGGACGATTTCCAGGGTGTTGTCAGAACTGCCGTCGTTTACCAGGAGAAGTTCCCACGATCTGCCAAATTGTGACAGGGCTTCGTTGATGGTAGTGACTGTGGCAACAATGTTGTCAGCTTCGTTGTACATGGGAGCCAGCACAGTAAGCTCGAGTGCCTCCTCAGGGCAGTCATTCTGACATTCGTGTATGGCAGCCAAACTACTCATCCTTTATCTCCTTTTCTGCAGACTGAGGGGCCTAACTTCAGAACATTCTGCGTATTTCTGTTTTTTGAAGCAGGCGATGCCCCTTCCCTCTGCTCCCCCCGAAGTCAATATAACCTGGCAGGCATCTTTCATTGGCCACACTCCAATAGAGTAATCTATATAACAGAACGGCTAATATCTCACCATCTTCTGAGTTGTGAGTCAATATTTGCACCTTCTTCTCTCGAGATGGGTTTGTTCTGCTCCAGCAGCAATAAACCCGGCAACTATTGAACAAAGGGGGTGGTGAGCAAGATCGATGCCAACAAACAAGAAACCATAGCTTTCGGCTTGATTTGTTCCAGGCCTTGCCAGTTGCCTCATTGAGCAGGAGGCGAATCTGGCGTTGTCAATGCCGGGGAAATTGCCTAATATAAAATCTATGGCAGTGAACGGCATGGTTCAACATGGTCTGCAGATTGAACCCCAGGGCTCCACTGGGGGGCATAAAGCTTCTCTGGAGATTCCGCGCCACAGGAAGTGTGGAAGCATGCTCCGAGAGAGATTCTGCCACTGCTATCCTGTCTTTGCAGGGGCTAGTGCGCCTGTGAGCAGGCGCGGTCTGAGAGGTGAAAGTCCTTTTCCAGGAGATGCCCGCTCCTGGTAGCTGAAAGTAACTGCGTCGCCGTGAGGCGGGGTGGGGAGCAAGATAACGAACACGATTCGGCTGGGCGTAGCGGCGAGCTTGCTAGCCGGTGGCGAAGCCCAGACCGGAACCAGAGGGATTCCGGAAGCCCATCACGCTGGGCGGGCAGCGGAGAAGCGATGATGGGGCGCGTCAGGTGGTTGGTGACGGAATGCATGGAAGGCCGCGTCATGTGGACCAGGGAGACCTGTCCGGCACAAGGCAGGCTGTGAGCCTGTCGGGCAGGAGTCAGAGCGCCCATA
>JAFDGZ010000029.1 GCA_019309045.1 Deltaproteobacteria bacterium
ACAATGACCATGACCTTGAGGTATGCCCACCTGAGCCAGGAGCACAAAAAGAAAGCGGTCAATCTGCTCAATGGATTGACCGCCTCGCCAATTTCTACATGTCACAAGAGTGCCACATTTAAAAAATCTTCAGCTGCAGCAAAAAGCTAAGTATTTGATTTTACTGGTCGGGACGAGAGGATTTGAACCTCCGACCCCCTGAACCCCATTCAGGTGCGCTACCCAGACTGCGCCACGTCCCGACTGCTGGCTATGTAACACTATCTCGACAGGGTGTCAAGCAGTTGCTCGCGTATGAGTAGGACGGGGAGGGCTGCAGCTGCCTGTTACTACTGGTTGCCAGATGGTTATGGTGACAGCTGCTCTTGATGAATTAGCGTCACTTTTTCGAGGTCATGTTCAACTGTTTTCATCGGCTGCAATTCTTTCCTTGAAGTACTCTATAGTACGACCAAGACCTTCCACAAAGGGCACCTCTGGCTGCCAGTTGAGTTTGCTTCTGGCAAGGGTGATGTCAGGCTGCCTCTGGATTGGATCGTCAGGGGGCAAAGGGCCATACTCTATCCTGGCCTCGGAGCCGGTGGCAGAGATGATCTGCTGCGCCAGTTCGAGAATGCTTATTTCATGCGGATTTCCTAAATTTACTGGTCCAAGGAGTTCATCTTGTTCCATGAGCTGCATCAGCCCTCGAACGAGATCGCTCACGTAGCAAAAAGAACGCGTCTGCCTGCCGTCGCCGTAGATAGTCAGCGGTTGTCCCCGAAGTGCCTGAACAATGAAGTTGCTCATTACCCTGCCATCGTTGACTGCCATTCGAGGCCCGTAGGTGTTGAAAATCCGGGCGATTCTGATGTCCACCTGGTTCTGGCGATGGTAGTCCATCATCAGAGTCTCTGCAACCCGCTTGCCCTCGTCGTAGCAGCTTCGCAGTCCCACACAATTGACATTCCCCCAGTAAGACTCGGGCTGTGGGTGCACCGTTGGATCACCATAGACTTCTGAGGTAGAGGCCTGCAGAATTCGAGCCTTTACCCGCTTGGCAAGACCGAGCATGTTCAACGTTCCCATGACGTTTGTCTTGACAGTCTTTACAGGATTGTACTGATAGTGGATGGGTGATGCTGGGCAGGCCAGGTTGTAGATCTGGTCAACTTCAAGAAGTATAGGGTTGACCAGATCGTGGCGAATGAGTTCGAAACGGTAATTGCCCAGGAGGTGTTTGATATTTTCCCTGCTGCCGGTAAAAAAGTTGTCCAGGCATATGACCTCATTGCCCTGTCGCAAGAGACTGTCACAGAGATGACTGCCTATAAAACCAGCGCCGCCGGTTACCAGAACTCTTTTAGCCATGCGATTCTCCGTCTTTTATGCTGCCAGGGGTTCCAGAGCAAGACAGCACATTGCCGGCAAGTAGCAGCAAATCCTCATGGATGTTGCTACTGATTTCGTTTATTAGAATATGTACACTGTATCACGCTCCACATCAATGCTCTTGGCAGATTAGCCAGATTTGTGCCAAGCGGTCCGTGTTATTGGTTATCAGGTGGTCAGGAACAGGGCCTCCGGCAAGAATTGCCCGAAGCGCTGTATCTGCCTGGCGCCCAGGAACTTGCCACATGCACCCGTTTTTTCAACCCGGATAACTCAACAAACTCAATAACCTATAAGCGTCAACCCGCAACTCGCAAACCGACCTCAAATTATCCTTGAAGCACTGAGATCGTTTCGCTATAGTAGCGGCACGCAGAGTTAGAAGAAGGAGAAGCCCATATGGCCGTTGCTCGGAGAATTCAGGAGGCGATCGAGCGCTCTTCCTGGATACGAAAGATGTTTGAAGAAGGCGCCCGCCTCAAAGCTGTGCATGGTGCTGACAATGTCTTCGACTTTAGCCTGGGGAATCCTGATGTAGATCCTCCTGCTGCCTTCCGCCACACTCTGACCAGGGTGGCGGCAGAGGAACGCCCTGGCGTGCATGGCTATATGCCCAATGCCGGCTTCGAGGAGACGCGGTCTGCAGTAGCTGCCCAGGTAGGCCAGGAGCAGGGAGTATCGCTGGAGAGCAGGCATGTGGTAATGACCTGTGGAGCGGCAGGCGGGCTGAACTGTATATTCAAAGCACTTCTTGATCCTGGCGATGAAGTGGTGGTGCCGGCACCGTACTTCGTGGAGTATGGCTTCTACGCTGAAAACCATGGCGGCAGGTTGTCTGTGGTGCCTACACGAGATGATTTTACCCTGGATCTCGGCGCCATAGAGGCAGCCATTAATCAGAATACGAAGGCGGTTCTTCTCAATTCCCCCAACAACCCCACTGGACAGGTCTATGATGCCTCCAGCCTGAACAGACTAGGAGAACTCCTTGAACAGCAGAGCGGCAAGCTGGGGAAAACACTGTTTTTGATTTCGGATGAGCCTTACCGCAAACTGGTATATGACGGCGACACCGTTCCCAGTGTGTTCAAAGCGTACCGCAACACCATTATAACCAGCTCCTATTCAAAGGACATATCACTGCCAGGAGAGAGGATCGGCTATCTGGCAGTTCATCCGGAAGCCGATCAGGTGACTTTGCTCATGGACGCCCTGGTGCTGGCAAATCGTGTTCTCGGATTTGTAAATGCCCCGGCATTCATGCAGAGAGTGGTCAGAGACCTGCAAGGCAGCTGTGTTGACGTGAACCTGTACCAGACCAGGAGAGATTTGTTTTGCCGAGGCCTGACCGAAGCGGGATATGAAATGATTACTCCCCGCGGCGCCTTCTACCTTTTTCCCAGAAGTCCTATTGCAGACGATGTTGAATTCGTGCGCATGCTGCAAGAAGAGAACATCCTGGTTGTGCCGGGGAGCGGCTTTGGCAAACCTGGCCATTTTCGAATTTCCTATTGTGTGAGTGAAAAGACTATCAGCCGATCTCTACCGGGTTTTGCCAGGGCGCGATCGCGGGCTCTGTCTTGAGTTAGAAAATAATGGGCGTCCTATTGGGGCGGGGGGAAAGACTATATCCCATATTCAGACAGGGCCCTGGGCCATGAGCAACATCGAAGCAAGCATCGCTGAATCTGACCTTTGCTTCACGATGTTTGGTGGTTTATGAGAGAAGAAATCTATGTGAAAAGGTATGCCGAGGGCGACATAGCTCCCAGGTCGTCGGGTTTCAAGAAGATGGCATTGATAGTGGGGGTCATGGCGCTGTTGACTCTTGCTGGTCTTCTTTCCTGGCAGTCGTGGAAGCAGAGGAAGAATGTCAGGCCTTTGCCTCTCGGGAGGACGAAAATAGTGCGCCGCATTCCACCGGCACCGCCAGGAGTCTCGATTGTAGTTGAAAAACAGAGGGCAATCGTAGCCGCGAAGCATGAACAGCATGTCAAGGCCAGGGGTGAGGCTTTGCCGAAGCCCGAAGAAAGTGCGGCGCTGGCAGCCAAGGAACCTCTGCAAGAAAAGACAGAATCTGCAAAGCCGCTGCCAGGGCCGGCTGCTGTAATGCAAGAAACAACAAAGGGAAAAAGCGAACCTCTACCTGCCGCCACGGTGGAAAAACCAAGAAGGAAACCTGCGGTTGCCAGCAAATTCGCCATTCAGGTGGGAGCCTTCAGATTGGCGGAGGGCGCAGAGAGACTTGTGAAGCAACTCAGGGAAAAAGGCTATGATGCTTATGTAGACAAGAGCCTGTTGAAGCAGGGGGGAAATATATATCGCGTCCGCATTCGCGGTTACAAAAACATAGAGCAAGCGAGGTCAGCCATAGCCAGACTGGAAAAGGACGAGGGAATGAAGGGGTTCCCGGTAACTCTCAATCCCTAGTCAGCTGTTTGACGAGTTCATTCGATAACGTGACTGCTGCCATCTCTTGGGCTGTCTTTATTGGCTCCCTCGAGCGTTGCCTCGACAGGCTCTCCACCACAAGCTACCCTTGACAGCGTTACCTTGACAAACCAGGGAGAGGCGGCACGGGCGGAAGCGAGATGCCCGATGAGGTCGGACTCGGGCCCACTCCTGCGATTGAATTGTCCCAATGCCAAGCGGCATGTGCCTCATGGTGGCTTCGCTGCGGCGATTTTTGAATGACACTGATCAGCGTTGCGCCAATGGTGCGAACACAGCACACCTTTTCAACGCACAGCAAACGATTCTTGTTGCCGAGAAAAGGCACAAATCCTGCTACTTCTTGCCGCATTGACCCATATCTGTGTGCAAGTTAGACTGAAGTATACTGATGCTTTCAGTCTCAGCAACTGCTTGAATATAGAGGGATTGAAGGACATAAGCTGTATGAGCCAAGTGAACATGGAGCCAGCCTATCTGCAGAGCTACCAGAGCGGCGTCCTGGCAGAGCGCATCGAAGCTGCTCTCAGCATACTCGAGTGCTGTTGTCTCTGTCCCAGGCGGTGTGAAGTAAATCGTTTGGCAGGCAACACAGGCGTATGTCAAACAGATCGGCAAGCCGTGGTTTCCAGCTATAGTCCCCATTTCGGCGAAGAAGATCCATTAGTTGGCAGCGGCGGTTCGGGCACTATCTTTCTTGCTTACTGCAATCTGCAGTGCGTATTTTGTCAAAATTATGAGATCAGCCACCTGGGCGAGGGAAGCCCCGTTACTTCCGCTCAGCTTGCCGACATGATGATTTCTTTGCAGAAACGGGGATGCCACAACATCAACTTTGTTACTCCCACTCATGTGGTACCTCAAATTCTCGAGGCTCTGCCCGGGGCCATTGACAAAGGTTTGAGGCTGCCACTGGTATATAACTGCAGCGGCTACGAAGAAGTGGACACCCTGAAGCTGCTCGACGGTGTCTTTGATATCTATATGCCGGACTTCAAGTTCTGGCAGCCAGACGTTGCTGAGAAATTTTGCGCTGCGCCCGACTATCCTGAGAAGGCGAGAGCCGCGGTCAAAGAAATGCACAGCCAGGTCGGAGACTTGCTGATTGACGAACAGGGAATCGCCTGCAGGGGACTATTGATACGGCATCTAGTGATGCCTGAGGGTTTGGCGGGTACAAGAGATATCATGAGGTTTCTGGCCAAAGAGATCTCGACAAACACTTATGTCAATATCATGGCGCAGTATAGGCCTTGCGGCGAAGCGCACCGTTTTCGTGAGTTGAGCCGAGCCTTAACTTCAGACGAATACCGGGACGCTGTGCGGATTGCCCACGAGGAAGGCATTCATAGACTGGACGAGCGGCGGCTGGTGCGCTTGTTTCACTGGCTGTGAAAATTGCGGACCCTATCATTTATGAACACTCCAGAGCGGACTATTGTTATTGGAGATATCCACGGATGTCTGCAAAAACTTGAAGCGCTGATGCAGCGGATTGATCCTCGTCCCGGTCGTGATCAGCTTGTTTTCCTTGGCGACTACATTGACAGGGGCGAAGATTCTTATGGTGTTCTCGACTATCTCGTTGAGGTGAAGAAAAAATACCCACAGACTATTTTTCTCATGGGAAATCATGAAAAGATGTTTCTAGACTTTCTTGCAGGTGAGGAACAGGCGCTTTTTCTTCACAACGGGGGGGTGTCGACTCTGAAGAACTACCTGGACAAACTCGACAATTTCAATGCTGCCACCGGGGAGGATTGGGCTGCGCACGTTCTGGAGCATCTGTTGCCCGAGGCGCATAAAGAGTTTCTCGAGGATTTGCTGCCATATTACGAGACAGAAGATTTCATCATGGTTCATGCGGGCTTGCGGGAAGGCGTGCCACTAGAGAAACAGAGCCTGGAAGATCTGGTCTGGATTCGGGAGGAATTCCTGTATTCGGAAAAAGATTTTGGCAAGAGAGTAATTTTTGGCCATACCCCTTTTGCCAGGCCTCTGGTACTTTTCAACAAGATAGGCATAGATACAGGGGCGGTGTACGGCAATACGCTCACCTGCGTCCTCCTGCCCGAGTTGAAATTTGTAAGCGTATAGGCAGAAGAACCGCCGCTACCTCAAAAAATTCCCAAGGCCCAGTGGACCTTGCAAGATTGATCTTTTTTGTTCTATATTATGGTCAGGCGACGACAGATCGCTCATTGCCAACTGAATATTTCGTGAATCGCGCTTGAACAAGAGTGCGGCAAATCTCAGAAAGTGCCTGGCATTCGAAGTGTTGGTGCTGATAGCCTGAAACAGTTTGGCCATTGCCAGGTGGGCGGCACGAGCGGTTCTGCGGGAGGCATGCAAGCTGAGAACACGTTCGTGTGCACCAGGGGTGGCAATTCACGAAATGCCCTAAAGAGCGATGGGCTGGTGTTTACCTCTGGATTCATTTTTTCGACCTCCATGCGGGCAGCCATCGATTCAACAGAACTCAGCCTTGATTATCTCATCGCCAGAAGTGGCTTTATCGGCAGACTAATACTCAACCTCTATCGTTTCATGAGAGAGGGAGAGGAAGCATGTCTGCCGGCTGATTGCGGCGTCAAATCCCTCTGGTTGCGGCGCCAAAGGCTGCGGCGCTTTCTGGCGGTCTCCGGTATCAGCAGGCTGGTGGATATTCTTTATACTTACTGGATCGGTGGTTCTCTTACCCGCAGTGATCAACTTACCTTTGCCAGACTGCACGGGCTCGAGGGTCGCGCCCACATACTCACTCTGGGCAACGCACTTGGCTGCGGCATCCCTTGCGGACTTGGCTATCTTGTCCTGGGGCATGGCTTTGATTTTCTGGCAGGCCTTAATTCATATGCTGAACTTGTATCGCTGCTGGCAAAGCACACTTCTGTTGGCATCGGTCTAGTGAGCCTGCTTGTTGACGCATTTCGGGCAATTGATGCATTGTGGCACCGGCGCTGTTGGGCACCATTTGGCTTTCTTCCCCTGTTAATCAATTTGCCGACCTATTTGAAAAGGTTCGCACAGGCCGTCTCTGCGGGGCCTGTTTCTAGAGCGAGGCAGGATACGGACTGCAGAGCCTAGCGCGGATCTTTCCAGGCACTACCCCCCGGGAGTGGCTGTATTACAGGACTGCCACTTTTGTCGGCTGGATTCGGTTTGAAAACCAAACGACACCGGATCTTGTAGGATCTGGCTACAAATTCCAGGGGAGCACGGCAGGAGGTTGCGGCAGGCGGCTCGAGCCGGTGCGCTGCGAAGGAGAACTCATGTCTGCAGCCCGGCCAAGCCCCTTGTAGATACATCTGTTCCAGCCACTCTTAAAGGGTGGCTGATGGCATAGCATGTGCATAATAAGCTTGCTGCCGAGCGCTATCTAGAGAGCAACTGGCTGTCTACAGGAACTGCCGTCACACTGGCTGTTGGTGGTCGCTGTAGGCAGTGGAGAATAATATAGAAAATGAGAAATCCATGCCCACTAAGAGAATATTTCTTTGAAATACTAAAGAGTTAGGCTATAGGAGAGCCATCCGGTGGCCCGATTGCCGCAAGAAGCATGCTGCCCTTAGACGGCGGGGATTTTGCAGGTGAGCGGCAGTCTGCCTGCTGCAATGGAGCAAACACAACACTGCTGCAAAGGGGACCACGTCTGAGTGTCAAATAAGACATAGAGGAGGAGAGAGGCAAAACTATGGCTCGAATTGATGCATTTTTCAAACTGATGCACGAGCAAAAGGCTTCCGATTTGCACCTGGTGGCGGGGCAACAACCTGTGCTCCGTGTTCGAGGAGAAATGGAGAGAGTTAAATACAAGGTGCTGGAGAATGACGAGCTCAAAGGCATGCTGTACGAAATTACCCCGGAAGAAAAAATCAAGATCTTCGAAGAGACCGGGGACATGGATTTCGCTTATGAAATTCCTGGACTTGCCCGCTACCGCGCCAACTACTTTCAACAGAAGAATGGCATCGGCGCTGTGTTTCGAGAGATCCCCAGTGAGATTCTTACAGTTGAACAGCTGCAGCTGCCTCCCGTTGTTGCCAAACTTGCTATGCTGCCGAGAGGACTGGTTCTTCTCACAGGCCCCACCGGCAGCGGCAAATCCACCACACTTGCTGCTATCATTGATGAAGCAAACCGCAAGCGCAAAGATCATATCATCACCATTGAAGATCCACTGGAGTTCGTTCACGAGAGCAAGAACTGCATCATCAACCACAGGGAAGTATTCACCCATACCAAGTCATTTGCCGCTGCTTTGCGGGGAGCCCTGCGGGAGGACCCAGATATAATTCTGGTAGGAGAACTTCGCGACCTGGAAACCATAGCGCTTGCCATCGAAGCTGCCGCCACCGGCCACCTGGTGTTAGCAACTCTGCACACCACCAGTGCTGCCAAAACTGTGGATCGAATCATCGAGGTTTTTCCTGCGAACGAGCAGGGCCAGATTCGCTCCATGCTGGCAGATGGAATTCGGGGGGTGGTATCGCAGACGCTGTTCAAACGGATAGACATACCAGGGCGTATTTGCTGCGCTGAAATTCTCATAGCAACGCACGCGGTGAGAGCTCTAGTCAGAGAGAACAAGACATATCAAATCCCAACAGCAATTCAGACAGGAAAGAAATACGGTATGCAGACACTGGATGACGCCATTATGGCCCATCTCAAGGCGCACAGGATCAGTGCGGAGGAGGCATACCTGAAGTGTGAAGACAAGGAAAAATTCCGGCCCTTCCTGCGCACTCCGCCGGCCGACTTTACTGAAGTCTGATGCGTTACCATGGGCGGGAGGCAGGAATTGGCAGGCTGAGTGCCCATGAAGTGCCCAGGAGATCAGGCCGGCTTTTTAGGAACTCTGCATGGGCGGTAAGTAGCAAGAGGCAAGGTATTCTCGCCGGGCAGACAGGAGTACAGTCCATGCCTGGCAGTTCAATGACATGCGGAGAGCTCCGTTGCTACGCGTCGTTGTTGACAGAAAACACTTGTCAGAGCCGCCGGGAGAGTCTGATATGAGAAAGAGAGAAATTGACCATTTTCTTCGCAAGATGCTCGACCATCATGAAAATGTCTCAGACCTTATTGTGACCGTGGATCGACCATTTCAGGTGGAGTACGACGGCGTGCTCGACGCTGTACCCATGGATGTAGCTATGGACACCTTGACGCCTTTTCAGGCCGAGATATTTGCCCTCAACCTGTTGGATGGAGACCGCCGCAACATTGAAATGCTTCTCAGCGAGGGCTCATGCGACCTCTCATATCATCTTGCTGGCAAGGCGCGTTTCCGTGTCAATATCTTTACCCAACGCGGTTACTATTCAGTAGTGATGCGCAAGCTGGAGACACAGATTCCCACAATTGATGATCTTCGCTTGCCGACCATTTTTAAACAGATGGCTCAGGAGAAAAACGGTCTCATTTTTGTAACCGGTGCTACGGGGAGCGGCAAGTCCACTTCACTGGCGGCAATATTGAACGAAGTAAATGATCACCGTCCTGTCCATATTGTAACTCTGGAAGATCCGGTTGAGTTTGTACACCACCATAGACTAGCCACTTTCAACCAGCGTGAACTGGGCAGTGACTTCGATACATTTGCCAGCGGTCTGAGGGCGGCTCTCCGACAGGCCCCGAAAATTATCCTCGTTGGAGAAATGCGCGATCGAGAGACCGTGGAGATAGGCCTGAGTGCAGCAGAAACAGGACACCTGGTACTGACTACTCTACACACGGTCAATGCGGGACAAACCATAAACCGTATACTCGGCATGTTCGACACCGAGGAGGAGAAGCAGGTGCGGATTCGACTTGCCGACGCTGTACGCTGGGTGGTTTGCCAGCGGCTTCTACCGAAGGAAGGCGGCGGCAGGGTGGCAGCCTTTGAGATAATGGGCAGCGATATTCGCACCAGAGAGGTTATGCTTCAGGGTGAGAGTGAAGGGAAGACGTTTTACGAGATAATTGAGGCAAATCGTTCATTTGGCTGGTGTACCTTCGATGATTCTATCCTGGGTCTGTACCAGGAGGGGCTCATAAACCAGGATACCGCCCTGGCTTACGCTTCCAAAAAAGCAGTGGTCAGACGCGGCATTGATCGCATCAAGGCAGCCCGCGGTGAGAAGGTGACTGACATCGAAGGACTCGAAATGGACAGGAGCTACGGCAGGGCGATTCAGTAGAACTGTCTGCATGCAGAAGGAGAAGTGGTGAGAATAAAATGCAGCAACTGCCAGGCGGTTTTTCATCTTGCTGACGATAAAGTGCCTCGAGGGAAGGCAATCAGAGCCACCTGCAAGAAGTGCAACCAGCTCATAACCGTTGAACCGCAGCCGGCAGGGGAGCGCGGAGGGAATGATGCCCTGGATGCAGAGGTGGGATTAGATGAGAGAGTGGCAGAGGTCACTGATGCTCCTACTGCCATCAGCATGGATCTGGGCATGGAAGGTGCCTATGAATCTCCACTGGAGGTTCTCGAGGAGGGGGCTCAAAGCGCCCTCGTCTGTGTTGATGATCCCGAGCGTTTAAAAGCAGTAAAAAGTGCTCTCAAGGAGCTGAAATACCACACCAGTGTTGCTAGTTCTGTCAAGGAGGCCCTCAGCAAGCTGCGCTACAATTACTATGATTTGGTAATGCTGGATGAACGGTTTTGCGGAGAAGAGCCAGAAAACAATACCATCTTGCGGTATTTGCAGCCAATGCCGATGGCTACGAGGAGACGGATCTTCCTGGTGCTCATCAGCGGCGACATCAGAACGCTTGACAATCTCACGGCATTTGCCAAGAGCGTCAATGCAGTGGTAAACGTTGCCGACCTCAATAAGCTGAAAATAGTACTGGAACGAGCTCTTGCCGAACATCGCCGTTTTTACAAGGTATTCCTGGATACGGTTGAAGCCTTCGGCACTATCTGAATGCAGAAAGCGCTTGATCGGTATGAAACGAGCGTGTTTACAGGGGCCCTAGTCTCCTGACGCTTCTCGCAGGCACAGCAGCAGCCGAGGCCAGATAGAAAACGCCAAGAACCCAACAAATCCTCCAAACTCAACAAACCCAAGAAACCCCAAGGAACACATCAATCCGCAGCCCATAAATGGTGATTTGCTATCATATATCGCTGCCAGACAATCGCTCCTCCCGCATGATTCCCGATAGTGGATAACTGATAATGGTTAATGGCAAAATGAAAGTGCACCTGATAGCCAATATCGTCAACCAGGTGGGAGAGGGAATTGGAGGCACGGCAAAGAGTTGGTAGCCGCAGGCTTTAGACTGCGTTTTCCTGTGTTGATATCTATTTCGGCAAACAATTGCGCCATGGCGCCATTGTAATACTGGCGGCAGACTCGGCCTTCAGGTTAGCCGCCAGCAATCGGCTGGTGAAAGGGGTGCATTTTCATTTTGCCATCAACCGATAATGAATACCCGCTCAGGCTGAATTCGGCAGCGAAATTCCTGTTGCCTTGCTGTCTCATTCGACGTACATTATAAGCAGAACAACCTGTGGCTTGACAGGAAAGCATTTTGCTGGATTGCTCGAATTGGAGACGGCCAACTAGCCAGATGCCAGGTATTGCAGCATGAAGTTTTTTGCCCTCTGGAAAAGAAAAAAGAGTGTTCACGAGTTGTATCTGAGAATTGACAATTGCCGCAGCACAATATCGCAAGTGACTGCAGCTTTGACAACCGAGCAGCTGGATCCTGCTGTGGCTTCACGCTTTCGTGAATTGCAGAGAGCTTTGCAGAAAGTGGACGTGGCCCAACTGCGTGAAAGAGATATGCAAAAGATTGAAAAGGCCACCAACAAGCTTCTTGCTGATTTTCGCAGTCTTTATCTTGTGGGCAAGCTGAAAAACATTCACGAGGGATTTTTGCATTAGCAAAGATTTTCTCTTTACTTTTCTGACAGACTGCCTCCTTTTCAATCGACGAAGCGGCAAACAAGTAGAGTGACAAGATCTGCTTGACATGGTAGAAGGTTGAGTCTATAAGAACGTCGACGAATCGTAGGGGACGTAGCTCAGTTGGGAGAGCGCAGCGTTCGCAACGCTGAGGTCGTGGGTTCGACTCCCATCGTCTCCACCAGAAGTCAATCCACCGCGGCTGGGGTCGCGGTTTTTTTTGAGCCGAGATGGGCCACGTCTACATCTGTTGACAGTGCCGCAGCCTTCCTTTATAGTGCCAACGACTAGAGACGGTTGTTTTCCTGGTAATTCTTGTTCACTACAAATGGAGATCGCTGGTGGCAGAGCGGACAGCAAGCGTGCAGCGCAAGACAAAGGAGACCGAAGTCTCGGTGGTGCTTGTTTTAGGCGGTGCCGGCAAGAGTCGCCTGGAGACCTCCATCGGCTTCCTGGACCACATGCTCGATCTTTTTGCCACCCATGGCCGATTTGACCTGGAAGTACGAGCTCGAGGAGATCTGCAGGTCGACCAACATCATACTGTAGAGGATGTGGGCATCTGTCTTGGACAGGCCTTCAAGGAAGCACTGGGAGATAGACGTGGTATAGGTCGCTATGGTCAACAAGCAGTTCCGATGGACGAGGCCCTGGCCTCGGTGGTCGTTGATCTGTCCAATCGTCCATACCTGGTGTATCGGGTCCCGGAGCTGGCGGAGAGGGTGGGTGATTTCGAGACGCAGTTGGTGCGAGAGTTTTTCTACGCCTTTGCCCAGAACGCCGGGGCCACCTTGCACGTCAATGTGCTATATGGAGAAAACAGCCATCACATCCTCGAGGCTGTCTTCAAGGCGTGGGCGCACGCCATGCGCAAGGCGTGCCGCCTGGAGCCCGGAATGGGAGAAGTGCCGTCCACTAAAGGTGTCTTGTAAGCATGGGAAAAGATGGTCGTTACTTGACAAGCAGTCGAGCATGGATTAATAATGATCAGTAACAGCTGACGCGGGGTGGAGCAGTTCGGTAGCTCGTCGGGCTCATAACCCGAAGGTCGCAGGTTCAAATCCTGCCCCCGCTACCAGGCAAGATCAGGGACTTGCGGGAAGCCGCAAGCCCTTTTTTATTTTAAATCTTCAGCTGCTTTGACTGCCTTGGTCACCTGGCAGGGTTGCATGCCGCCGGAAGTGTTGCTATCAAGCAGGTATTGTATAGAGATTGCCAGAAATGCAGCAGCTTTTTCCAGATCAATGAGGTCCATACTCAAAGTCAGGTGAAACAGCTGCGGTTCACCGAATTTCTTACCGCAAATCGTCCGCAGGAACCACTCGTGATTTCTGTCTTTGGCCTCGAGAATCCTGGCCACCCGGGAAGGGAGGATGCCGAGAGTATGGTGGGCGTAGTTTCGGCGCCACTCAAAAGAGGCGGCCAAGCGGACGTGCAGGCAGTCAGGTACATCCTGCAGGAAGAAGTGAGCCGCCCGTCCTACGATTACCACATTGTCCTTTTCTGCCACTGCCAGCAAGAGATCTCTGAGTGATTCCTGATACTGCTGATCTTTCACCAGAGTCTTGTCATAGGCGGCAATGCGTTCAATGTGGAGCCCGCTGAAGAACTTGAAGAATATGTCAGACACGGTGTGGCCGCTATGTTCTTCGGCTGGTTGCCAATTTTTTCCTTTGGCGTGAAACCTCTCAGCCACCAGTTGAAAATGAGACTTGTCCACGTATGCGTAGTTGAGGTTCTTGGAGAGAAGCTTCCCCAGTTTTCTCCCCCCGGAGGCATACTTGCGAGAGATTGTGATTACTGCCACGGAAGATTCCTTTCGTTATGTGGGAATAGGCGTCATGGTGGGAATCGGCAGACCCTCCTGACACTTAGCAGACGCTATTCCTTCCTTTGCTTCCGCCAAGGATGCATCTGCATAACTTCTGTTGAATCGTGAGATTATTTTTACCATAGCAGCCAGGGATACGTCAAAACTTGGGTAATGACTTTTCTCCACAGGAAAGCAGAAGATGAGAAGCCGTCACCCGAGTATGAAATTTGGGTTGCTGTGATATAGCAAGCATCCAGGGAAACTTGTCTGAAAGCTCTTCTTAGAAACTGATGCTTGATATATTATGGCAGCCACCAATCAATTTTGCTGTTGTAAAAGTATGGCAAATTAAGTACATTATTGCTATCAAATTATTCCCGCACATCAGCTATCCGTGTAAGAATTTCTTTCACATTGGGCACCGACCAAGCAAGGGCCAAAAGCTCCATCCGAAAGGGCGCCTCTGTATGAATGCATCACCCAACAAACGGCAAAGTCCCAGGGTGCCGGTATCTTTTCTTGTACGGTGCGGTCTCGGTGGAATAGATGAAATGTGGGGGGAGGCTGCCAATCTGAGCACAGGCGGCATTGGCATCGGTATCAACCATCCGTTGGCTACTCGGGAAAAACTGGAAGTAGATTTTCTCTTGCCGGAAAAAAGACGTACCCTGAGCATGAAGGGGGAGGTTGTCTGGTGCCAGTTTCACTATGACAGCGACTCCGAGTCGAGAACTCTTTTTACTGCTGGCATCAAGTTCCTGGATCTCGGCCAACCGGAGCGCAGTTTGCTAGAGGATTGTGTCTTGCGATTGCTTCAAGAGAGACAAAAATAGGTGCATGGCTGCCAATTTTTGTCGTGGCAGCAATGATGAAATTTGCAGAGAGCTCCAGGTGTGCTCTGAGAAATATTCGCCTCAATCGGAATACTGGTGTATGGGTGCCCTCTCAATGCCCGGGATGGAGTATTCGCTTGGGTCTCCCCGCCACAATGAAAAATAGGGCAATTCCTCCTTGAACTTATCGAGCTTCTCACAGGATCCTGCACATGCCGCTTTAGGCTTGTCAGCCCTGTCACATTTCAGGCAAGGGCTTCTATCAATTGCCATGACGCACTCCCTGCACAAGGTGAACGATAAATTGGCCTGCCCTGCATTGGTATCTTTACAGAGTGATATTGCAGAAGGTGTGCCAAACAGCCAGGCCATATCCCTGGATTGACATATCTTAATTACCAGGAAACCCTCTTTCCTGTATGGTGAGGGGCGCTGCTACCCAATAGTCGACAGTGTTGATTCCCCTACTGGGTGTGATCAGGATTGATGCGGCAGTGCCAGAGTGGCTGGTTTTCTGTTATGGGCCCCAATCGTCAGTGCTGCATGTAACACAGCCAGGCTCATCGCCGTCATTAGGTGCATGGCTGGACCAGAGACCTCTTTGCCGGGTCATGCAAAGCAGCAGGATCTAGCCAGCCAAAGCGCGATACTATTATCGCGGCCCGAAAAACAGAGAAATTGTTGCTAGGAGCAATCTTGACATGACTTCCAATTTACCTGTAGGGTTCATGGATGGAATTGGCACTCCCACAGCGGTGACACAGATGGCAGAAAGGTACAGCAGTGATTACTTCACAGGAAATTTACATTATCGAAGATGATGACGATCTGCGAGATATCCTGGAAACTGGATTGCTGACGAGATATAGAGTGCGATCCTTTGCCAATGCCACCACCGGGCTGAAGGCAATACGGCAGCACCCTCCAGATCTATTGCTGCTCGATGTTATGCTGCCAGATATCAACGGCATCGAGGTACTCAGAGAGGTCAGAAATATACAGCCACAGACAGTTGTTGTCATGATGACAGCATCGGGCGATTTGCAGACTGCTGTGGCAGCTATGAAGTTAGGGGCTTACGACTACATCAGCAAGCCCATCAATATGGATGCCCTGGACATGAGCATCCAGAACGCCTTCGAAAAGATAAGACTGAGAAAAGAAGTACAGGCCCTGCAGGAAACCTACCTCCGGGAAAACGTTCCATGCTTTATTGGTGAAAGCAACGCTATTCAAGGGGTCATGCAGGTTGTGGACAAGGTGGCCAGGGCACAATATACCCCGGTGCTCATTGTCGGCGAAACAGGCACAGGCAAGGAGTTGATTGCCAATGCGATTCACTACAAGAGCCCACACTTCAACGGTCCTTTCATTACGCTGAACTGCTCAGCCATACCAAGAGAATTGATAGAGAGCGAACTTTTTGGTTATGAAAAGGGCGCTTTTACAGGCGCTCACACCTCGGGCAAGCAGGGGTTGGTGGAACAGGCTGCATCAGGCACCCTGTTTCTCGATGAAGTGGGGGACTTGAGTATTGAAGCACAGGCCAAACTGCTGCGTTTTCTCGAGGAAGGGGAATATTACCGGGTAGGGGGAACCAAAAAACTGCACATTCGCACCCGGGTTGTGTCAGCAACCAACAAAGACCTCGAGACCATGACCGAAGAAGGGCTGTTCAGGAGGGATCTCTACTATCGCCTTGCAGTAATCAAACTGGAAATTCCCTCCCTCAATGAGCGTCGGGAAGATATCGTCCCCATAGCGAAGCATTTTTTGGCAGAATTCAACCAGAAGCATGACAAGAGTTTTAGAGGCTTCACGAGAGAGGCCGAAAAGGGCTTGCGGGAACATGTCTGGAAAGGCAATGTCCGGGAATTGCGAAACGTAGTGGAGCGGGGTGTGCTGATCGGTGAGGGTTCTGAGTTGTCGATTGAGGATCTGGGGATCAAGAGTGGGGCATCAGGCGGTCTGCTGCAAGAAGAAGGAGATGCTGGGCAATTTCCACCTTTGCCTGAGAATGGCATAGACCTGCAGGCCCTGGAACGTCATTATATGAAGGAGGCCTATGAAAGAGCAGGCGGCAATGAGACAAAAGCTGCTCGACTTCTGGGTATGACCTACTATCGCTACCGATATCGCAGGAAAAAAATAAAAGATTTTTGAGAGGCTGTCCCTGTGACCTGTAAATGGTGCTTACTGGCGACTGTCTGCTGATGCCACCATGCTGCAGGCGAGCGAAGAGAGAACTGACCATGCGAACCAAGATAGTACTGCCGCTGCTTTTTGCCACCGTACTCCTGGGATGTCTACCATTGAGAAGACCAGGAGAAACAGTCCTCAATCCAAAAGGCGTGCCGCCACAAATCCTTGGCTATTATGCCGAGAAAGAGATCAGGCCCGGCCGCATCTGGAAAGTGTTCTTGAAAATCTGGGATGCAGACTGTGATATGAGCTACATCATAACTGATATCTGGCAGCCAGGTGTTGGTCCCTATCCGGTAAGTTTTACCCCTGTTGCGGTGGCGGGATGTGACATAGTTGTGGGCTACCTATCTTTACCCACCCCTATGGATGCAAATCTGGTGGGCGACCGATTGGAAGTGAAGATTGCGGTTCGCGATGAACAGGGGAATCATAGCGAATCGCTTAAACTGCCTTTACTGTTTGCGTGGAATGCCAAGGAAGAACTTCCCGCGGAGTGGCACAAGGCTGCGGCTCACTCCCTGGGGAGGATCAACGTGGCCCTTAAAAGCCCAGAGAGTGTGGGGAACCGTTGAGTTGGCATGTTTGCCGACCTGCTCATACCAAGCAAAGATAGTCTCGACCTGGGGATGGTCGGTTGCGGGTTTATTGCTGTTCTCCGGCTGGCCAGTGCGGCTTCGCAACCTTTGGCAAGAGCTGCCATCGAATTCCGCAAGGGAGTTGAAGAAAAGTGAAGAGGTTGGAGGAGACAGTTGTCAAACAAGTAGAAATGGGCAGGGAGGTGGATCTCGAATACGGTCTTCTGGTGATCAGCGGTTTGACAAGGGATGAGCAGTTTGCGGAGTATGAAGAAAAGATTGGCGCTGTACAGCAAAACTTTCAAAGAAAACTAGCACGGCGTTGGCCTACTGCCCAGCCAAACAGAGAGTCGTCCCAGATAGCCCGGACCAGGCTGCTGTTCGATTACCTGTGGTTGAGCAAACCAAAGAGATGTAACGACAGCTATTTACTCACCCATGTAGTGGACGCCCAGCTCGACTCCAATCTCCAGGTTACTGTGGGATCATGTGTGGGGCTCACTTCCCTGTTTACCGTGCTAGCCTGCCGAGAAGGACTTGAACTCACCGTAATGGTGAGTGACTCGCACATCATGAACCGTCTCAGCGTTGACAACTCTGTTATCAACATCGACAATACCGACCCTCTGGGCTTCAATTGTCTCATTGACACAGACAGATTTCGCGAGTTTCCTGCTATTGGGCTGCTGGCCTGCGTAATAAACAGCCGCGGCTATGCAAAAGAAAAAGCAGGGCAGCTCGAGGCAGCAATGGAAGACTACAACCTGGCCATTCGCCTCAATCCTGAGTATGCCAAGCCCTACAACAACCGCGGCAGTATAAAATTCAAGCAAATAGACTACCTTGGCGCCATCCAGGACTATGAGCTGGCAATTGGACTGGATCCTTGCTTTGCCGATGCCTACTACAACCGGGGTCTGGCCAGAGCGAAGTTGCAGGACTTTCAGGGGGCCCGCGCAGACCTGCACAGGGCAGTGGAGCTGGACCCTGACAATGAAGATGCCATACAGGGTCGAGAGATCATCAAAAGGTTGTCGAAGGCTGTCACAGCCCCAGATCAGGTTTATTGATTTTCTGAAGAGCGGCTGCCCTTGTGGAGAGAAAATCAAGACCTGTTGAAACGGCCGTCAGTGCTTGCTGGAATGTATGAGATGGCATCTCTGGCAAGCGGCTTTGTCATTCCACCCTTATGGCCAATGAGATACCATCGTTTTCCGGAGAATGTCCGGGAAGGAAGCACAGCAGGTGTACCGCCCTCCATTGATTCTGAGATGATATTGTTTCGTTGAAGCCCCGGGCGCCTTCAAAGGAGACATTGTCCGCAATCAACAGACCTCCAGGTCTGAGCAGGCGGTGGCAATGAGGGAGTACCTCAGCGTAATCCTGCTTGTCAATGTCCATAAAGACGAGGTCGAAGCTCGGAGCCAAACCTGCCATTATATTGGATGCCTCCCCAACCTTTACCTCTACGCTGTCAGTTAAACCAGCCGCTTCGAAGTTGGCCTCTGCGCGGGCGGCCATGGCCGGGTCTCGTTCGATAGTAAGGACTTGTCCACCATAACTACGACATGCCTTGGCCAGATAGATGGCCGAATAGCCCGTGGCAGTTCCCAGCTCGACAATAGCTCTAGCACCGGTAGAGCAGACGAGAATAGCGAGTAATTCTCCCATCACCGGTCCTATTATGGGGATGCCTTGTTGCCCTGCCTCTTCTTCCAACTGGCCGAGAAGGGCGTCTCTGTCCGGGACAAACTGGCTGAAGTACTTCTGCAATTGGCCAAGAGTCTTTGTCATGGGCGCACTACCTGCATCTACAGGAGTTGGGCGTTTTTGTGTGCATGCTAGCCAAATGCGCTGCAATTGGCAACCGTAAACAGTGGAATTTTCCCGGGATGGCTTGCCTTCTGAAATAAACCAGAACTTCATCAGGCCATTTTCCCCAAGAAAGGATAACCATTTTTCCAAAATGGCATGATTTGTGAACTGCATATACAGGGAACAGCAATAATGTTCGTCAGTCATACGTTGTCAGGAAAAAATGAAATGAGGCAGCAAATTGCCGTTTGGTTCTCTAGCGGAAATGATATATAATATGAATAAAAACATATTGTTAGCAGACCAGTTTGGCTGATGCTAACCAGGCAAAGACCTGACTGATGGGAGGCTGACAGCAGTGAGGTCCGCAGCTCAAATAAGTTTGATGGAATATTTCAAGGAAGCGGTAGAGTCAGCTGTAGAGAAGTTGAGGCTTCAGGTGAGTGAACATACCGAATTCTACCTAGTCAATCTGCTGACCACCTTTGCTAGAACAGAGAAGATGAGAAAAGCTCCCACCGTAGGCGAGGAAAGGTCCTACGCTGAACTCTTGCTGGAGAGTCCAGGCTACGACCTGGTACAGCAGACCAAGATTCTGAAATTCATAGGAGACGTGACGCTTTTCAGGTCTGGATACTTTTCAGACAGTTTCAAGAGGGGTCTGCTGGACCTCGATTATTACACTAGCCTGGGTACCATATCCTATAAACGCCTTTGCCAGATGCTGGGCGGCACTAGCAGGTCCACAGGGCTTGAAGAGCTCTATACTGAACTTGCTGAACGGTTTATGGATCTGGTGGATGTTGTGGCTGAGGTGAGTGAGGCGGGACGTACGAGCGGATCCATTGACCTGCTGCGAGTATATGAACGGTGGATTCGTACACGCAGCAAGCGAGATGCCGCCTTGCTGAAGCGTGAGGGCATCGAGCCGCTCACCGATATTTCTCCCAAGTTTATCCATTGATCTTGCTAACAACTGTTGTCAGCTATCGGTTGATGGCAAGATGAAAGTGCACCTGTTAAGCAATATCGTCGACCAGGCGTGACAGGGGATTGGAGGCACGGCAACGAGTTGGTAGCCGCAGGCTTTAGCCTGCGTTGTCCTGTGTTGTTATCTATTTCGGCAAGCAATGGCGCCATTGTAGTACTGGCCGATGGCTCAGCCTTAAGGTTAGCCGCCAGCAATCGGCCAGTGAAAGGGGTCCACTCTCATTTTGCCATCAAGCGCTATCAGTTAGCAGTATCGGTTGATGGCAAATAATGGTATACTCGGCAGACCATTCTGCTGTACTGCCAGACTGGCAACTTTGGCACGAATCGTGCTTTTTCTTTTTCAGTGTCAGCAGCAGAACCTCGGGCTGGTAGCTCCAGGGGAGGATGGCATGGAGGAAGTGTATCAGGACAAAGCTATCGACTACCTGAATAGCCTGAAAGTGCTTGGGCCGAAGCAGTTTCTTGCCTTGCATCCCTGCCCAGTCTTGCTGGAAAACTACCGGGGGCTGTCTAGCAAGAGCAGCCTGTCACTGTTAAAGACGGTTATAGGAGAGGTGAGCGGTAAGATTGGCTTGAAAAGTTCAGGGGTAGCAGCGGATCGGCTTCTCGAGGCAAGGGTCATTCCAGTAGAGAAAAGAGAAACGAATTCTCCTGAACACTTGATTTTTGTTGGCAGGTCGCAGAAGAATGATGTGGTCTTGTTGAACAAAATGGTTTCCAAATTACACGCCTATTTTGCCAGGATACCTGGGCGAGACAGCTTCCAGGTAGTTGATATGAATTCTACTAACGGCACTTTTGTAAATGGCCAGAGAGTGATGCCTTCAGTAAAGACCACCCTCGAAGACGAAGATGAGATTGCCTTCGGACCAGAGACAAGGATGAGTTTTTTTTCTGCTGCAGCTTTCTGTGAACTCCTGCAGCGGCTCGCCTGAATCAAAGTAAAAATTCGTGCTCTCCAACCTATACCTTAGTGCACAGCAGCAGTAACATGCCACGCGGCCGGAAGTTGCCGGCGCCGATTTCACTGCCGACAGCGGAACGGAAGAGTTCATTCGGGAAAAATTTCTTGACCATTTTCTGGTGATGTTATAGATTGCTCCATAAGGGAGATGCCAATCTCCCTTGGTGCCCCTTGCCCCTATCGGTCTTTATTGGCCGATAGGGGTTCCTATTTCTTGCCTTGGGGAGTTTGTGCCTGCCCCAAAGCGGCTGTCCTCGAAACGGTTGCCGTGATGGTGGATACTAGCCCTGTTAGCTCCTCCTTAATCTTCCTTTTTCAAAGGCAAATTTTAAAGCGCACCTTCTCTAATACTGTTAGAATGGCTGATAGCAGCTTAAAGAATCTCCCATTGGCTATCAGTAAAAGATTGTCAGCGTTCTATGGTAGGGACGCTGCCGAAACCTCTGTTGCTGGCCCAGATGCCAGAGCCAATTGTCTATTTGGGCAGAGATTACCTTGTGGCCCCTGGAGGCGAGTTCTCTACGAAGCCATTCAACTACCCAGATTGTGGCAGCCCGTATTTCCACTTCCGCCTCGCTCCCTGGACTGATGGGCACAAGGTTGTCTACCTTTGCTGCCAGTTCTGGGGTGTATTCTATGAGGTGGAGATGCCTCAGCACCTGCGGGAGTTTATAGTCGGCAAAGGCGGTCAACTGGTCGAGGTCAGCAAATTGACCCGGGAACTCTCCAGAAAAGGTAGACCAGAGGTCTAGAGCCAGCAGCTGGGCTCGTTTATAGAAGTATACTCTGTTGTCACGGTAGGCGGCTACGTCATTGAAGCTTGGGAAATGCTGGACCAGCAGAAGCGTGAGGGCCACGGCAGAGCGGGCGGCTTCCTCGATAAGGTGAACAAAATTCCCCTGAAACCGTTCTATGAGGATACGGCCAGCCTGCTGCAGATTTTCCAGGCGGGCGTCCAGGAGGGGAATTTCCCCGCGGCCTCGAAACACATGCTGCAGGGTCTGCCGATCCAAATTGACAAGTGTAGTTGCCCTGTGGATCGTGATACCCTCTTCCATGGCTCGTTTCAAACTGGCCGCAAGGGCCCAGTAGCCTGAGAGCCGCCTGTTCTGGTATTCGATCTCCCATAGTTGTTTTCCTTTCCGGGGCCAGAAGCAATGGTTCAGAGTGTCGAGGACAAAAAGCCACTGGGCGGTGACGGCGGTGCCATCGTAGTAATGATAAGGTGGAGGACCAGGCTGCAGCGGGGGGATCTTCAATAGAGGCCGGTCTGCAACGAAATGCTGTACTCTTTCTACACCGGTCTGTACGAGTCTACTCTGGGCAACTACTTTCAGTGTGGACGGCAGCACTGGCAGGTGGGGCAAAGGAATTCCTCACGAGATGGCAAGTCTGGCAGCGATCAGGGCAGTCCGACGACTCCTCCTGGCGAGGCTTCTGATGATCTTGCGGAAGGCTGGCGAAAGGGACTCGTATTCACGCTGGAGTTTGTCTCGATCCATGACTCCCAGTCGCACTTCACCAATAGCTGTTGCAGTAGCGGCCCTGGGCTGTTTGCCAGGGTCGAGAAATTCGATCTCTCCTAGAAAATCTCCTTGTCGCAACCTCGCTGTGGTTACCTGGCCCTTGGGGGTGTTCTTGGTAATTTTCACCTGGCCTTCCAGAATTATGTAGAGCCAATCGCTGAAGCCGCCCTCCTCAAAAATAACCTCGCCGTCAGAGTACGATTCCTCGTCGCGGACATATACAAGGTCTATAGGTGTCGTCATTGTTTGCAAGTCATCCAGGTTGCTGGCAGCCTGGAGTCCAGAGTCGAGTATCCTGAGAGAGCCAGGGCTTGGCTTCTACTTGATTTCCTGGCAGTATAACATAGTCTCCAGTGCAGTAAAATAAATGAAAATCCAGGTCTGTTCAATAGAAGGCTCTGGAATTCGGCCAGTGTATTTTATGCAGCGAGACCGCAATGAATGACATACAGCAGCTGTTTTTGGGAAATATACTAAGATTACAGATCAGTGCCTTCACGTTCTTGACATACGAATGGCAGCCGATTAATAACTGCGAATAATGAAACTGCCGAGTTAAGACTGGCTGCTGATAGCGATGTTAGAAAAAGAGTAGGCGAGGTAGAGTACTATGACAACAGCAAAGATGACCAGAGGATCAACATCTGCCACAAAGAATGCTGGGCTATCCGGCGATGCTCTCATGGAGCTGGAATGCAATATACGGGAGGCCGACTTTCAGGAGACGGCTGAAGCTTTGCTTGCAGCTCACCAGGATGCTTTGACTGAGGACGCCCGCATGAAGCTTCAAGGCATAATCACTGACAAGCCGCGGTTTGGCTACTGGACGAAAGGTGATGCCGAATATGACCGTGAGTACGATGTGGCCATGGAACTGGCAAGGTTGAAAGTTTTCAAGGGAAATGTGGAGGGCGATCGCGACCAGTATGATCTGGCTTGTAGGCTAAGGAGAGAGAACCCTCATCTCGTGGGCATGAACTTGACTGACTACAGACGGCAATTCAGCGTCTTCCTGTCGCCGAGGGCTGAGGCCATGCGGCGCTTTGCTCTGGCAGAAATACATCGACAGAGACTGGCACTGGAGAAAAACTCTCTTGCTGACTGAGGACAATTTAAAAAAGGAACAGGTCCAAAATTATGCGTTTTGCTGAATTTCCTGATGATATAAAACCCTACCTGCTGCCCAAGTACAAAGGTGACCTCATATATCGCTGCCTGGACTGCAGTTGTTCATTCAATATTCAAGAGCTGCTCTACACCTGTCCAGAATGCGGCAGTGTGCTGTTGCTCGAGGATCGCCAGTGGCACAGCCTCAAGGAGGTTCCCGGACAATTGTGGCAGCGGCTGTTCGACTATCGCAGAATGCTGAACATCCCGGCGCTAAAGGGGATATTTCTCTATCACGAATTGATTGCCCCGGTTATACCTGCTGAAGACGTTATCTATTTAGGTGAAGGCCACACACCACTGGTGCAGGCTAATAATCCATTGAGGCAGTGGCTCGGTATGGATTTTTACTTCAAGAACGACGGTCAGAATCCCAGTGCCTCGTTCAAGGACCGCGGCATGGCCTGTGCTCTCAGTTATCTCAACCACCTCATACGCACTCGAGGTCTGAGTGAAGTGCTTGCTGTCTGCGCCTCAACAGGCGACACCTCAGCTGCTGCTGCTCTTTACTCGTCTTATCTCAGTGGACTGGTCAAGTCAGCGGTGCTGCTGCCTGCAGGTAAAGTCACCCCACAGCAACTATCGCAGCCTCTCGGCAGTGGTGCTCGGGTATTCGAGATTCCGGGAGTTTTTGATGACTGCATGAAAGTTGTGGAATACCTGGCGGAGCACTACCAGGTGGCGCTCCTCAATTCGAAAAATGCCTGGCGTATACTTGGTCAGGAATCCTATTCCTTTGAGATTGCTCAGGATTTTGATTATGATCTTGCCGAGAAGGTGGTGGTAGTACCCATCGGCAACGCCGGAAATATCACGGCGGTGCTCGGAGGCTTCATCAAGCTGTTTGATCTTGGCATCATTGACACCCTGCCTAAAATAATAGGGGTGCAATCAGAGCATGCGGACCCGGTATACAGGTACTACCTAGAGTCAGATCCGGACAAGAGAGTGTTTCGTCCGGTAACTGTCCGCCCCAGTGTGGCTCAGGCTGCCATGATTGGCAATCCGGTTTCCATGCCCAGGGTAATCCGTCTGGTAGAAAGGTATGAAGAGCTGAGCAAAGGAGCAGCTGTTTTTGTGGTTCAGGTAAGTGAACAGGAGATCATGGACTGGCAGCTTACTGCCAACCGCAATGGGCACATTGCCTGTACCCAGGGGGGGGAATGTCTGGCGGGGCTTCGCCGAGCCAGGGCCGCTGGCTTGGTCGACTCGAGGGAGATCGCTGTACTGGATGCCACCGCTCATGCCCTGAAGTTTGCAGAGTTTCAGGAGAGATATTTTGCAGGAAGTTTGGACCCCGCCTATGAGATCAGCAGCAAGAGAGAACTGCAAAATACACCCCAGCTTGTCACTGCGCCAGGGATTCAGCGTTTTCCTCGAGCTGGACGTCCTTTGGAGCCCGGGGAATTTCAACGCTTCGTAGAGGCTACTGCCCTGGAAATTGCCCGGAAGCTCGGGCTGGAGGAAAAGAGCGCAGGCTGAACTCAGTGTGCGAGTTGCGGGTTATCAATTACGGGTCTACATATTGGCAAAATGTAGGCAGGCGAAGATTTTTGCCCGTGTTGCTTTCTTCTGGTTGTCGGTTATTGGCCACAATTACGGAGTGCGCATCGGCAAGCGGTGACGGCTGCGGCAAGAAAGCGATGCAGGCAGCGGCCTGAAGAGATGGGCAGCGCAGCTGCTGCCCCGGCCGCCTGTTGGCTCCATGCTAGGCAGTCGACACCCGGTCAGTACACAGGTTAGGCGGGCCCGAGGGTATAAATAGATGAATCTTTCGTACCAGGGTATGCAGCCGCAGATCGATCCCAGCGTGTATGTTGCTCCTGGAGCAGCAATCGTTGGAGATGTAGTAATTGGCAGGGACTCGAGCATCTGGTTTGGCACTGTGGTGCGAGCGGATGTGCATTATATTCGCATTGGCACCAGAACGAACATTCAGGACCTGTGCGTACTTCATGTCACTGGCGGCACCTACCCGCTTGTTATGGGCCACGGTATAACTGTGGGGCACCGAGCTATTGTGCACGGCTGCACTGTTGGTGACGGTTGTCTCATTGGCATGGGTGCAGTACTGCTAGATGGATGTCAGATAGGTTCTGAGGCCATTGTTGCTGCTGGTTCTGTGGTTGCAGAGGGCAGCATGATTCCGGCAGGCACCCTTGCTATGGGTGTTCCAGCGCGCCCCCGCCGAGAAGTGTCTGAAAAGGAATTGCAAAGAGCCCGCTACGCAGCTGAACACTATGTGGAACTGGCCAAAATCTATCGAAAGGAACATGGCAGCGGGGCGTAGAGCCAAACATGGCATTCCGCAGAGTGCGCCTCAGACTCTGCCTCAGGAGCAAGTGCGCTGCCAGAGATTTGCCGGATTCGGCAGGTAGTGAAAGACGAGATCATCGTTACATGACTCGCTAATAATGCGGTACGAGGCAAGCTCGTGCAGAGCTGCAGTCAGCTGCTTCTGGTCGCCGTTCCAAAAGGATCCTACCTTCTCGAGACTGACTGGAGCCCCTTCTTCAGCAAGAGAGCAGATAAGGATATAGGCTGAAGTTGCTTCCACTGAAAGATTCATTCTGAAAATTTCCTGGTCCATCAACATATTTTCGTCTCGCTGGGGTTGAGGATGATGGAAGTCCCTGCAATGCGGAGAAGCAATAATTTACTGCAATACTAGCCAGGAGAAGCCGCCAGGTCAAGTGGGGTGAAGAGATGCTATGAGTAATCAGAGTGTTGGAACCCACAACGGCGCCGCAATCTTGCCTGGCAAGACAAACAGCTCATGCTTGCTGCTCTGTCGTGTTTGCCAACATAGCGGAAAATGGGGAAAATCGCGTGGTCGACATCCTTGAAAATTGGGTGGTTATCTAGTATGGTGCGGTATTTCCAGCTCTTTTCTATTGCAGCAACTAGATGTTCATCAATTGCACTGGCAACCACATGTGGGAATAAACAATGAGTGATACATATGGCAGCATCCTCGAACTCATCGGCAACACGCCCCTCGTGAGAATCAATCGCCTTTTCAACAGCCGTAAAGTGACAATTTATGCCAAACTAGAGATGCAAAACCCGGGCGGTTCTGTAAAAGATCGTATTGCCTTGTACATGATTGAGGCAGCGGAAAAAGAGGGCCTGCTAACCCCGGACAAAATTATTATAGAGGCCACCAGCGGCAATACAGGCATTGGCCTCGCTATGGTCGCTGCGGTGAAGGGCTATCGCATTACTCTGGCCATGCCCGAGACTGCCAGTCAAGAGCGGCAAAAGATTCTCAAGGCGCTGGGGGCTGAAATTATGCTCACCCCTGGTGCTCTCGGAACTGACGGGGCAATTGAGAAGGTGTATGAACTCGTGCGTCAATATCCACAGCGCTACTTTATGCCGGACCAGTTCAACAATGAAGCAAATTGGCAAGCCCACTATCATGGAACTGGCCGGGAGATCTGGGAGCAGACAAAGGGCGAGGTCAGCCACGTGGTGGTGGCGCTGGGAACCACAGGCACAGCAATGGGCGTGGCAAGGCGGCTCAAAGAGTATAGCGACAGGGTGAGGGTGGTGGCCGTGGAACCTTACATGGGGCACAAGATTCAGGGGCTCAAGAACATGAAGGAATCGTATGTTCCTGGTATTTTTGATAAGACCATACTTGACGAGGTAATGCACGTCGAGGACGAAGAAGCTTTTGAAACGGCGCGAAAGCTGGCGAAGGAGGAGGGAATTTTTGCTGGTATGAGTGCGGGTGCCGCCATGGCCGCGGCAGTAAGAATAGCCCAGAGACTGCAGGCCGGCACCATTGTTGCCATCCTGCCGGACGGGGGTGAGCGCTACCTGAGCACCAATCTTTTTACCGAATTACTCGAACCTGACATCCGTCTTTATAACACAATAACCAGGCAAAAGGAGGAACTGAAGCCGCAGACGGAGGGCAAGATTTCCATATTCACTACCGGTCCATCCATGAGCGGGGCTGCTGACCTCAGTGAGTGTCGTCGTTTCGTCGTAACCGACCTGCTTCGCCGCTACCTGGAATACAAGGGTTTTGAAGTGAATCAGGTGATCAACGTCTCAGACATGGATGAGCGCTGCTTGCAAGGGCCCCCGGGAAGTGGCGAATATGGTGCCTCTCATCTCCTGGACAAGTGGTTGCAGGCCATGGATGCTCTGGGAGTTAAAAAGGCCAGCCATTATCCCCGCAGCAGCGAACATCTGGAAGAGATGATCAATATGAGCCGGGCGCTGCTGGAGAAGGGGTACGCCTATGAAAAACTGCGGTCTGTCTACTTTGACATTTCGAAGTTTTCAGATTATGGCAGGTTGTCCCGGGTAGATATCAGGAAAGTCAGGTTGGGGATGACGGTAGATCTGGACGCTTATGAAAAGATCAACCCACGAGATTTCACCCTTTTGCGACGAGCTACTCTGGCGGAGTTGAAAAAAGGAATCTACATAAAGACCTCCTGGGGTAGTGTGCTGCCCACCCTTCACCTGGAAACTGTGACTCTGGCCAGAAAGTATCTTGGCGAAACAGTGGACATTCATACAAGCAGTCTGGATTTCCTCTTTCCCCACAATGAAAATGAGATCGCCCTTGCCAAAGCCGTCAGCGGCAAACCTCTGGCCAATTACTATCTCCACTGTGAGCGGGTGATTTTTCCGCAGGGGAAATTAGCTGAAGAGAGCCAGCATGGGACCACAGTTGAGCAGTTGCTGAACAAGGGGTTCAGCGGCAGGCAGATTCGTTACTGGTTTCTTACCACGCACTACCGGAAACCCCTGCATTTCAGCGAGGAGAGATTGGCAGAGGCCTCTCGAAGTCTTGCCAGGTTGGATGAGTTTCTCATGCGCTTGCAACACACTGGGCCGGGAGAGGCAGCAGAAGAGGTGGATCAACTCGTCTACCAGGTAGAGCAGAGTTTGGCCGAGGCAATGAGTGAAGACCTCAATACCTCTTCCGCTCTGGCTGCTGTATTCAGATTCATTCGAGCTATGAATCCGTTGCTGACCAGGGGGGTGGTCAACGAGGAACAGAAGAGTTCTGCCATTGGTGCCATGCGCCGCCTCGACGCCATTCTGAACATTATGAGATTTGAGGATCTCGAATTGGATGCAGAGTCTCTCGAGCTGATTGCTGCCCGCGAGGCGGCCAGGAAGAAAAAGAACTGGCAGGAAGCAGACAGGCTTCGGCAGCTTCTCAAAGAGAAAGGCATAGAATTGATTGATACTCCTCGGGGACCTCAGTGGCGCCGCACTACTCCTTCGACATAGTAAGGAAAGCTGGGCAGGGGTACCACAAAGGACGCAGCAACACTACTTGTCAGTGGTGACCACCACGATGCGAAGAGAAACTTGAGGCTTTTGCATGATCAGCTGCCGCGGGCTCAATTCCCTCGGATCCACTTCGCCGATCTTGACGAGTTCCCGAACCAGCAGAGGATAGCGTTGACTTGGCACTCTGAGCTGAATAAGGCGAGCTGCCCTGGGACGCACCTGCAGCATTCGGGCACTGTCGTGGATATCTACAGCAGCGAACGACTGCAGCAGTGAAGCAAGTTCAGCATGGGCCTTAGATAAATCCTTCACCTGCAGTACCACGACTCTTCCCTCGGCAGTGTTGGCGAAATTGCGATCCGGAGCTGTCATGGTTACAGTATTGGAGAGAGGTGCTTCAGCCACCAGTGCTTTCCTGTCCAGATTGGCCTCCGTGAGACCTGGAAATATGGCAAACCTGGCTTGCCATCCCAGAACAGAAATCAGCAGGAGAGCGGCGATACTCATACCAAAGGCGAGCCAACGCTGATAGCCAGCAAGTTTTGCTTTCTGCCCGTATGATCTGTTTGCCACCCTGGCCGCCACCATGGCACTCATATGTTCAGGGGGATCGAGGGAAGGCAGTCCCCGCAAGGCGGATACACTCTTGTGGAATGAATTCCATTTGCGGTAGCAGGGCAAACATCTCTTCAGATGAGACTCTAAGGCCTGACGCTCTTCAGTGGTTACCAGGCTATCGAGTAAATCTGAAAATCTGGACTGGCAATCCTTGCATTCCATAGATTATCCTAACCTTGTTGCCAAACATTCCTGCAGGGCAATTCTTGCTCGGTGCAAACGCGACTTCACCGTGCCTAAATTGAGTGAAAGCATGCTACACAGTTCCTCGTAAGAAAAACCTTGGACATCTCTCAGAACAAGAATTTCTCGAAATTGCTCTGGTAGTTGATTGAGACAATCCTGAACCTGCCATGCCAGATTTCTGGCCACAGCCATCTGTTCAGGGGTTGGTCTCGTGTCTATTAGCTGTTCCACTGAGTCCTGAGAATAAGGGTTGTCCGGGTTGACTCTCTCATAGTCACGTCTCAAGAGTTGTCTTCGCGACAGATATTTGATTCGATTTCTGGTCTGATTCAGGGCTATTCGGTAGAGCCAGGTAGAAAAGCGTGAGGCACCGCGAAAGCTAGATATCCCTCGGAAAGCAGCCACGAAAACATCCTGAGTAAGATCCTCCGCCTCCTGTTCATTGCCGAGCATCCGATAGACGAAGTTGTATATTTGCCTTTCATATCGCTGCATCAAACGGGTGAATGCTTCCCTGTCGCCCCGCCGACAACGACTGACAAGGGCTTTTTCGTCTCTTGCTAGAGCTTTTGGGCCAGGTTCAGCCAATGGTATCGCGTCCATTTGTTAGTGTTAGACAACAGCCGGCTGAAAAAGTTCGCCAGCAAAAAAAGTCCTGCAAATAGAAGACCATTTCAAGGGCAGAACTTTTCTTTTTGCCACAATTCTGCTTGTGTGCGGTGCGTGGTGTTTGCAAGCAATCTCCACGGCAAATCGTTCAGCGTTGATGCTGCCTCCAGGAAGGTGAGTATTAGTGTGCTGCCAGATGGCGTTCGCCAGGGAACTGCTCTGCTCACTGGCTAGCTTTCTCCAACTCTGCGGCGCAGTGGGCGTCTGCCCATTGCGGTTCTCCTGGTGTTCTAGAACTCAACTATCTTGCCAAACTGCTCATAAAGCGGCTGTCACGGAGTACCCGCGGTTGCTAGTGGCTGTGTTGACTAGAAATCAGCAAGGGGCTGTTTACCAAGCGCCTTGAGATAGGAAGTGTCGTTCAGAAAGGAGATGATCCACTGGTTGTTCTTGAAGATAAACAGATTAGTGCAGGCAGTGTCCTGTTGAATTCGCCAGAAATTGCTGTTGTCGATTCCGATCAGAGCGCAGCAAATTACTTTATTGGGCACCCGGTGGGCAACCAGGACAATGTTCTCCTCAGCATGCCTTGCAAGCAATTCTTCAATGGCCTTCATGGTTCGACTGCGGACCTCGTCCAGGCTCTCGCCGCCAGGAAAGCGGACTTTGTGAGGCTCCTCCAGCCACATTTTGTACAGGTCTGGATATTTCTTCTGTACTTCCTGGTTGCTGACGCCTTCCCACTGGCCATAACTGATGTCAATTATTGCCTCGAGAGGCGTTACAGAGAGGTCGTGGAATTTGGCAATGTTTTCTGCTGTCTCCATTGAACGCGACAGGGGACTGCTATATACAGCATGCAAAGCCTCGTCCTTGAGAGCTTCTCCGGCCAGATGCACCTCTTTCTTCCCTGTGTCGTCCAGGGGAATGTCTGCCCGACCTCGAAATATTTCCTCCTTGTTCCAGGCGGTCTGGCCGTGACGGACCAGATAGAGTTTGGTCATTTTGCCGTCTCCTCAATCAAAGTCCTCTAATCTGGCGATGCAGTTCTCTAGTCTTTTCCATTCGTGCCCGGTCGCGTTCTCTAACAATTGTCTGCAATTCTTTTTCAACAGCGGCCATCTCTGCATCAGCTGGATCTTTGCCAGCCAGATAACCGTCAATGAGGCTCCGGTAGCATTTGATCATTTGGCCGATGAGCCTTACAGGATACTCGCGGCCCTGCACTTTGAGAGTTTGCAGGCCCAAGGCCAGATACTGCCGAAACTCATCCCCCATAATGGCAAAGGCGACATTGGGGTTTTTCCTGATTCTCTCATTTACGGCAGCAATTTCATCCCGGGTCTTGCCCTTGCGAAGCATAAGTTTTTGCCGCTGGGCCTCGCTGAGGAGACAGAAGCGGAAGCAGCTGCCGCTCATGTCTGGCCAGCCCTCATATTCGACAATTTCGTTGCCTTCTTCGTCTCTGTAGACTTTTTTCCGGTAAGAGTCGCTTATGATTTCGTGAAAGAGACAGTTTCCCACCCCACCTATACAGCGATTGCCATGAATGAGGACTTCAGTAAGCATGCCCTCTGCATCGGCGTCTTTCTTGAAACGCTGCAGCTTCTCGACCGTATTGATTTCGGTGCTGGCCACAACCTGCGTGGCGCCTGCCCGATGATAAAAAGCCAGTTCTTCCTTTGTCTGGATGTTGCAGCCTACACTAGCGTGGATGATGAGTTCCGGATAGTTTTGCTTGATCAGCTCCATGAGCTTAGGCGTCTTGATAATTACACCCTCGACACCCCAGCGCGCCCATTTTGCTGCTTTGCTCAGCACTCGCAGGAATTTTGCTTCAGGCACTTCTGCATTTACTGCTACTCGAACTTTGCCGCCATACCGGCTGCCGATGTCAACAGCTTCCTTGATCTGACTGTCTTCCAGCTCCCAGGCACACTTTCTCCGGCTAAACCCCTTGGCGCCAACGTAGACGGCATCGGCGCCTTTGGCGAACACTTCCTCGACCATTTCGAGGCTACCGCCTGGGGCGAGTAGTTCGTTCATGGTTAGGATCCTCCTGAACCAACAAAATTTTCTATCACAATAACTGGAGCACAAGCCCCTATAAAACAAAATTAATCACTTGCCGCTGAAAAGCAATCGCTTACAGCCTTTATTGTGAAATTGTATGCAATCTTTGCGGTAGTGTCAAAAGTTTTTTCAGTCGCTGTCCCTCCTTATCACCTTGGCTGCTGCATTTTCGTGCCCACCGTAGCCAGCCTATCCGGAGTCGAAGCCGTCTCAAACGGTGCTGCCTGAACCGGTTCAATCGATCAATTCTGCCCTGCCATCGAGACGCATAAAGTAGGTGAGGATTTCTACTTCTGGAAAATGATCTTGTACGACGGCCCGGGCTGCACGAAGGTCCTTTGAATGCATAGCCAGCTCTTCTTCGCTGTCTTTTACATTTTCTGGACCATAAGCACCGCAGTCTTCATGGTTGACAAGGTAAAATTGTCTTGCCTGGTGAAGTTTGTAGGAAACCTGGAGCTGCTCGAGCAGGAACTGACGATCCCTGTCATCTTTGGGCCGCACCAGGCTTCTTGCTGCTCCGGCAACCCTGATAATGTCAGTACCGTCAATATCGAGCTTCTGTTCCTTCATGAAATTGGCCAGCGGTGGATGCAGACGAAAATCCATACAATAAACCACACATGCTCTGCACTGATGCATACTCATGAGCTCCTCCTTTTTTTTGCATTGTCATACTAATAAACCCAGATGGAGCAGGCACTGCAGGCCAGCTGCCAATGATGCACCCTTTTGCCTATAATTGGCCAGAGAAAGATCCTTTGGGCAGATTCCCCAGATTGAATCTCGCTGGTCAGCAGTGGGGCAGGTGAGGCAATATCAGATTCTGTGCCCAAAAGGCAGCCGCCATTTCTCACCTCGAGGCAAATTGCTGGAAGCTGCCGTCCTGGTCCCGAGGTTGCCAATAAGCAATACGTCGATTTTCTACTAAGCTTTTGCCTAAATTGCAAGCATGTGTTTAGATACTGGGTATCGAAGAGTAGGCGACACCAGCAGGCAGTATCAAGAGAGCAAGTAAGTTTGGCAAAGGAGAGACAATAATGGTCGAAGGCGTAGTCTTGGCAGAGGTAAGGGGATTCCTGAAAAGCAGGATAATTTTATCTGCCGCTGAGCTGGACATTTTTACTCGTCTGGCGCGGCAGCCAGCTACAGTGGATGAACTGCTAGAAGAATGCAAATGCGATAAGAGAGGTTTGACCCGTCTGTTGGACTGCCTGGTAACTTTCGAGCTTCTCTACAAGGAGAATGGAAAGTACAGGACCAGTGAAAAGGGGAACATTTTGTCTGCTGATCATCCAGAGACCGAGTTGCCCATGGTACTGCATCTGAAGGGAATGTGGCAGAGCTGGAGTGGTCTTACTGAAACAGTCCGGCTGGGAAAGAATCCCAGGAGAAAGTCGATTCGTGAGAGAGACCAGGAGAGTTTGGCCGCGTTCATTGGGGCCATGCACGTGGTTGGCCGCAGGCTTTCCAGAGAAATTGCTGAATCTTATGATCTGACTCCTGGATGTAGGCGGGGCTACTGGAACATACACCATCGCTTTCTTGCAAAAGAATCCTGAAATGACAGCCGTTCTATTCGACCTTCCAGAAGTTATTCCCATGGCGAAAGATAGACTTGCCAAAGAAAAATTGCTGCCAAGAGTTGAGCTTGTTGCTGGCGACTTTTACGAAGATGAATTGCCGAGCGGGTGCGACCTGGCATTGCTGTCGGCAATAATCCATCAAAACAGTCCGAAGCAGAACCTGGAACTCTACCGCAAGGTGCACCGAGCTCTCCTGCCTGGCGGCAGGATTCTCATTCGAGATCACGTG